>NZ_JBYSXG010000020.1:0-66474 GCF_058782005.1 Sphingomonas sp. FW306-1B-B10E | reverse complement strand
ACCCCAACCCCTCCCCTGAAGGGGAGGGGCTTTCAAGATACTATTTCTTGATCAGCCCGATCTCGACGAGGCGCTCGTGGAGATAGTCGTGCGAACTGATCGGCTCGGGATAGCGGTTGGGCTGCGCGTCGCTGATGCAGCCGGGCAGCGTCTCGATCAGGAAATCGGGCGCGGGATGCAGGAAGAACGGCATCGAATAGCGCGAATGGCCGCGGCGCTCGGGCGGTGGATTGACCACGCGGTGGGTGGTCGAGGGGAGGACATGATTGGTCAGTCGCTGGAGCATGTCGCCGACATTGACCACCATCGCGCCTTCGGGCGGCTTGACCGGCAGCCACCTGCCATCGCGGTCGAGCAGTTCGAGCCCGGCCTCTTCGGCGCCGAGCAGGAGGGTGATCAGATTGATGTCCTCGTGCGCGCCGGCTCGGACTTCGGGGGCGTCGGCGGCGACCGGCGGGTAGTGGAGCAGGCGCAGCACCGAGTTGCCGTCCTTGACCGCGGCGTCGAACCAATCGGGGGCGAGCCCGAGATAGCGCGCGATCGCCGAGAGCAGTTTGTCGCCGGAATCGTCGAACGCCTGGAACAGTTCGAGGAAGGTCTCGCGGAAGCCTTCGGGCTGGTCGGGCCAGATGTTCGCGGGCATCTGCGCGGCGAAGCGGTGGCCCTGGGCGAGCTGGCGGCCGACATGCCAGAATTCCTTGAGGTCGACATGGGTGGCGCCCTTGGCGATCTCGGTCTTGAACGGCGTGTAGCCGCGCGCGCCGCCCTGCCCCTCGACGAAATAGCCGCGCTTCACGTCCTCGGGCAGGTCGAAGAACGCCTTGGTCATCGCCCAAGCGCGCTCGATCAACTCGGCAGGGATGCCGTGATCGCGCACCACGGCGAAGCCGAAGCGCTGGAAGGACTGGCCGAATGCCTGCGCGAAGCCGTCGGGGTCGGCCTGCTGGTCGGCGAGCGAGAGCGCCGGGATTTCGGCGAGGGTGTCGAGCATGCGAGTCTCCGTGTGTTGGCTTCAGTTAGACCCGCGAGCCCCTGGCGAACAAGCAGGCTAAGTTGTTCGGCGACCAACCAGGGGGGTGACGCCCCCGCCGCGATCCGCCATGGGCAGCGCATGTCCGAGCCGCATCTCTCCACCGCGTCCGCCGATCGCGCGCCGCTCCGCTTCGGCGAGTTCGTCACGCTGATCGCGGCGATGATGGCGCTCACCGCGCTCGGGATCGATTCGATGCTGCCGGCGCTGCCCGCGATCGGGCACAGCCTCGACGTCGCCGAGCCCAATCATCGCCAATATGTGATCACGGCGTTCCTGCTCGGCTTCGCATTCGCGCAATTGATCTACGGTCCGCTGTCGGACCGGTTCGGGCGGCGGCCGGTGCTGATCGTCGCTCTGGTCTCTTATGTGCTGACCAGCGCGCTCGCCGCGGTTTCGGGCAGCTTCGAGCTACTGCTGATCGCGCGCGCGGCGATGGGCGCGTCCGCGGCAGGTGCGCGGGTGGTGACGGTAGCGCTGGTGCGCGATTGCTTCGCCGGTCGCGCGATGGCGCGGGTGATGAGCCTGGCCTTCATCGTGTTCATGGCCGCGCCGATCTTCGCCCCGGCCTTCGGACAAAGCGTGCTCGCGGCGGGCGGATCGTGGCGGATGATCTTCTGGGGCGTCGCGACCGTATCGACGCTGGTCGTGACCTGGTTCTGGCTGCGCATGCCCGAGACGCTCGACCCCGAAGCGCGCCAAAGCCTCCAGCCGGCGCGGATCGTCGCCGATTACGGGCTGGTGCTGCGCGACCGGATCGCGGTGGGCTACACCATTGCCGCGGCCTTGCTGTCGGGCGGGCTGTTCGGGTTCATCGGCTCGGTGCAGCAGATCATGCAGGACGTGTTCGGCCGCCCCGAATTGCTCACCGTCGTGTTCGCGACGGTGGCGAGCACGATGGCGGTCGGGTCGTTCCTCAATTCACGGATCGTGATGAAGATCGGCACGCGGCGGATCTCACACACCGCGCTCGCGGCGCTGGTCCTGTTCGCGGCGATCCACCTCGGCATCTCGCTTTCCGGGCACGAGACGCTGTGGAGCTTCGCGATCCTCCAGGCGCTGATGATGGCGAGCTTCGGCCTCGCCAACTCCAACTTCTCGTCGATGGCGATGGAGCGGATGGGCGCGATCGCCGGCACCGCATCCAGCCTGCAGGGTTTCGTCGCGACATTGGGCGGGGCGCTGATCGGCGCGCAGATCGGCCAGGCGTTCGACGGCACCACGGTGCCGCTCTATGCCGGCTTCGTCGCGATGGGCGTGCTCGCCTTCGTCGCGGTGGCGGTCGCCGAGAAGGGCCGACTTTTCCGGCCGAGCTGACTCGCCGTCGCGGAACGGATGTGCCACGATCCCCGTTCGGAAGCGTGACCGGGGGACATTTCGCCCCCATAGCGAAGAGGATCATTTATGGGCGGCAATCAGGTTCCCCCGCATTCGACCGACAATTGGTCCGCCGAAGGCTATGACGAGGCGCAAGGTGCCGAAATCATCGAAGCGACCCAGGACGGCCCGAGCAACGGCACGATCCTGACCGACATCCCGCTCGGGCTCGACGATCCCGATGCGATCGAGAGCGAAGACGAGCTCAGCATGGTCGACGGCGAAATCGGCGAAGAGGATGACGACGCCGACCTCGACGAGGACGACATCCGCGAGGATGACATCCAGGCCGATCTCGACGACGACGATGTCGACGCGGAGGACCTGGACGAGGAACTCGACGACGGCGACGACGTGGCGCTCGAGCCCTGACTTGACCGCGCGCTCCGGCCCGATCAGCATCCGCCGATCGGGAGGAGCGCCATGCCACGGGACCCGCGCGTCGACACCTATATCGCCGGCCGGGCGCCGTTCGCCCAGCCGATCCTGAGCTGGCTGCGCGACCGCGTTCACGCCGCCTGTCCCGAGGTCGAGGAGACGATCAAATGGTCGCGGCCCTTCTTCGGCTACAAGGGCAGGCCGCTCGCCGGAATGGCCGCGTTCAAGGCGCATGCGAGCTTCGGCTTCTGGGACGGTAACGGACTGGTCGACGGCGAGCGCGAGGGCATGGGGCAGTTTGGCAAGATCACCGCGCTCGACGATCTGCCCGACGCCGCGACGTTCGAAGCGCAGGTCCGCGAGGCGGTAGCGCGCAGCGAAGGCGGCCCGAAGCGGGCGGCGAAGGTGCCCAAGCCGGAAGCGGAGGTGCCGGCCGAGCTTGCCCAGGCGCTTGCCACGGACGTCAAGGCCGCGGCTACCTTCAAGGGGTTCCCGCCGGGGTGCCGCCGCGAATATTGCGAATGGATCGGCGAGGCCAAGCGGCCCGAGACGCGGGCGAAACGCGTCGCCGAGGCAGTCGCATGGCTGCGCGAGGGCAAACGCCGCAACTGGAAATATGAGAGCTGTTGAGCGGTTTGCCTTCGCTTTGAGCCTGTCGAAGGGCGAGAGCGCCGGCGGGACAGAAAGGCGGGCTGCGACAAGCTCAACTCGAACGAAAATCTGGACCATTGCGTGCGGCCGTTGTTATGATACGTTGCATCATAACAACAAGGGAGAGTTGTCATGATCCAGGCCGCACGCGTCCCCGAGCCCGCTCCATTCAGCGCGATCAACGTCACGCCGTTCATCGACGTGATGCTCGTACTGCTGATCGTGATGATCCTCAGCATTCCGAACGCGACGCACAAGGTGCCGATCAATCTGCCCAGCGGGCCCGGCGCGGCTGCCGAGGAGCGCCCGCATCAGCTCGGCATCGATCGCGCGGGGAGCCTGTTCTGGGATGGGAGGCAGATCGCCGACGCCGAGCTTCCCGGCCTGCTGACCACGATGCAGCGCGACAGTTCGGCGGTGCTTCACATGAACACCGATTCCGAGGCGCGTTATGCGCGGTTCGATGCTGTGCTCGCGGTGGTCAAGCGCGCGGGCGTCGAACGGCTCGGCTTCATCGGCAACCGGCCGCTCGCGGATTGAGGAACAGGCGCGGCGGCGGGCGCGTTCGTCGCCCGTCGCCTAACATGGATCATTCTATGCGCCTGTCCCTGCCCTTGCTTCTGACGCTTGCCGCCTGTTCCTCCCAGCCGGCCGAGAACGGCCTGACCGTGGCCAATGATTTCGACCCGACTCCCGAGGCAACGGAGGTTGCGGCTTCCGAGCCCGCGTCAGTACCTGGGGCATCCACCCCGAGCGCGACCCCGGCACCGCTTACCCCGCCCGCGCCAGGAGAACCGGGCGGCCTTCCCGACGACAAGACGCCGGTAAGCGAGGCGCCGTTCACCGAGGACAGTGCGCAGGGCGCCGCCAATGTCGTGCAGACCTATTATGCGCTGCTCGGCGAAGGCAAATACGGCCAGGCCTATCGGCTGTGGGAGCCCGGCGCCGCGGGGATGGATGCGAAAGCCTTTGCCGCGAGCTTTGCGAAATATGCCGAATATCATGCCAATATCGGTGCGCCGGGGCGGATCGATTCGGGGGCGGGGCAGCGGTACGTGACCGTGCCTGTGCAGGTCTATGGCCGGCTGAAGGCAGGCGCGCGCGAATTCAACATGCTCGGTTCGGTGACGCTACACCGCGCCGGCGATATCGACGGCGCGACCCCCGAGCAGCGCCGCTGGCGGATCCGCAGCGCCGACATCAAGCCGCGCCCCGACGCCGCAACGCCGACCCCGCAGCCGACCGAGGACAATCGCTCGACCGCGCGCTATCGCTGCATGGACGGATCGAAGCTTGCCGCCCAGTACGATCCCGACAATAACCGCGTGACCGTCACCCGCGGCGGCAAGCCGCTCGCGACCCTGCGTGGGCAGCGCGTCGCTTCCGGCATCGCTTATGCCGGCGGCGGCTACGAGCTGCGCGCCAAGGGCAATGCGATGACCTTCACCGCGCCGGGTCAGCCGCCGATCGCCTGCACCATCATTCGCTGATCAGGTTCTCGAGCATCGCGAGGTCGCTATTGCTGACATTGGCGCCGGTCGCGTCGACCACGACGGACTCGACTGTCTTGCCCTCGGTGTCGCCGAAGCCGATCGTGGTCAGCGCGGTGAACACCACCCCGGCGGCCCAGAACAAGGCGGCCCAGCGGCTGCGGAACAAGCGGGCGGGGCGGCGCGGGAGCATGGCACCGGCATAATCGCGGCAAATGAAGGCTGCGCTTCGAGACGTGGTTAAGCTAGAAGCGCGGGCATGACGCCGTACACCGCCACGATCACCGCCGGGCCCGAGGACATCGACATCCTCGGCCACGTCAACAATGCGGTATGGGTCAAGTGGATCCAGGACGTCGCGGTGGCGCATTGGCATGCGATCGCCGCGCCTGAGCACCACGCCGCCTATATCTGGGTGATCACGCGGCACGAGATCGACTATCGCGGCAGCGTGATCGAGGGCGAGACGGTGACCGCCGAGACCTGGGTGCAGGAGCCGCCCAAGGGCGCGCGGTTCAACCGCTACATGAAGTTCACCGGCGCGGACGGGAAAGTGCGCGTCGAGGCGAAGACCACCTGGGCGATCCTCGACCGCGCCACCGGGCGGCTGGTGCGCGTGCCGGAGGAAGTTGCGGCGCCGTTTCTGGCGTAGCACTGAACTAGCAGTACTCCTGCGAAAGCAGGAGCCCAGGATAGCAAGCGGCGTCCTCCATAACCCTGGACTCCTGTCTTCGCAGGAGCACGATAGTCAGCCGCTGTTCCTGAGCGCGGTTGCGATCGCGTTGATCGAGAGCAAGATGCCTTCGCCGATGCGCGCATCGTCCTCGCCGCGGCGGTGGCGCTTGAGCAGTTCGACCTGGAGCAGATTGAGGGGCTCGATATAGGGCGTGCGCAGCCGGATCGAGGTCTCGAGCCCCGGATGCTTCTCGAGCAGCCGCGTCTGGCGCGTGACCTGGAGCAGCCCGTCATGCGTCGACGACCAGCCGTCACGGATGCGGCCGAAGATTCCGTCGCGCAGCGCCTTGTCCTCGACCAGTGCGGCATAATGCTCCGCCACGTCCATGTCGGACTTGGCGAGCACCATCTCCATGTTCGCCAAGGTCGAGGCGAAGAGCGGCCAGCCGCTCGCCATCTCGCGCAGCAGGCCTTTGTCGGCGAAGGCATGGATCGCCTGTCCGACGCCGTACCAGCCCGGCAGCATCACTCGCGCCTGCGCCCAGCTGAACACCCAGGGAATCGCGCGCAGATCCTCGATCGCGTCCGACTTCTTGCGGCTTGCCGGGCGGCTGCCGATCTTGAGCCCGGCGATCTCGGCGATCGGCGTTGCCTGGCGGAAGAAGGTGGTGAAGCCCTCGGTCTCGTAGACCAGCCCGCGATAGGCCTTGAACGCAGTCGCCGACAGTTCGTCCATCGCCGCGGCGAAGCGCTCGGCATCGGCGGGGGCGAGCTGCTCGGGTTCGAGGCTGGCGAGCAAAGTCGCCGATGCCATCGCCTCGAGATTGGCCATCGCGCTGGCGCGCGTGCCGTATTTGGCGGCGATGACTTCGCCTTGCTCGGTAATACGGATGCGGCCCTGCACCGTGCCCGGTGGCTGGGCGAGGATGGCCGAGAATGACGAGCCGCCGCCTCGCCCGACCGCGCCGCCGCGGCCGTGAAACAGCTGCATGCCGAGCTTTGCCTTCTCGAATACCGGCTTGAGCGCCGTAGACCCGCGCGACAGCTGCCAGGTCGAGGTGAGATAGCCGCCGTCCTTGTTCGAGTCCGAATAGCCGATCATCACTTCCTGGTGCCCGCGCTGCGCGGCGATCGCGGCGACTTCTGGCAGGCCCAGCCACGCCTCCATGATCGCCGGTGCGCCTTCGAGATCGGCGATCGTCTCGAACAGCGGGATTGCCATGATGTGCGCCTGCGGCTCGGCGCCCGGGACGTAGAGCCCGGCCTCCTTGAGCAGGACATGGACCTCGAGCAGATCCGACACCGACTGCGCCATCGAGACGATGTAATGGGTGATGCACTGGCGGCCGTAGGTCGCGTGCGCCGCGGCGGCGGCGCGGACGATCGCGAGCTCGGACGCGGTCTCTTCCGAATAGACGGCATAGGGGCTGGTCAGCGGACGTACGCTCTCGAGCTCGTGGCGGAGCAGGGCGACGCGCGCTTCCTCGTCGAGTGCGAGATAGTCGTCGCAGACGCCGCCTGCCTTGAGCAGCTCGGCCATCACGCGCTCGTGGATCGCGCTGTTCTGGCGCATGTCGAGCGTGGCGAGGTGGAAGCCGAAGGTCTCGACGGCGCGGATCAACCGGCCGAGCGCGCCGCCGCTGGCGAGCGGCCCGTCGCCTTCCGCAGCGAGCCCACGCGCCACCGCGACCAGTTCCTCGCGCAGCTCGGCGGGTTCGCGATAGGACTCGGCCTGGAACGGGGCGGGGCGTGGGGCGCGCTTGCCGGCGAGCTTTTCATGAGTCGCCGAAAGCCGCGCATAGATGCCGGTCAGCGCGCGGCGATAGGGCTCGTCCTCGCGGCTCTTGCCGGTGTCGTGGCTCGCCTCGGCCAGCTTGCGCACCGCCTCGCTGACGCTGGCATGCTCGGTGGAGATCGACAGCTCGGCGCCGAGCGCGTGGACGGAGTCCATGTAATAGGCCAGCACCGCCTCGGCCGAACGGGCGAGCACGAGCTTCATCGAATCGGCCGTAACGAAAGGATTGCCGTCGCGGTCGCCGCCGATCCAGTTGCCGGCACGCAGGAAGCTCGGCGCGCGCTCGCCGAGCGCGCGGTCCCAGCGGGCGTACAGCGCGGGGAGCACCGGCAGGAAAACGTCGCGGAGATACGACAGCGCCGTCTCGATCTCGTCGGCGACGCCCAACTTCTCGCGGCGGAGCACGCGCGTCTGCCACAGCAACGCGATCTGGCGAAGGATCGCCTCCTCGACCTTGTCGCCGTCTTCGGTCTCCTCGACGCCGAGATCCTTGAGCGCCATCAGTTCGGCGATCCGGTTCTTGTGGTCGATCATCGACTTGCGGCGCACTTCGGTCGGGTGTGCGGTCAGCACGGGCGCAACCAGCGCGTGATCGAGCAGCGCCATCACCGCGTCATGGCCGATGCCGTGCGCCTGCAAGCGCGCGAGCGCCGAGGCGATGTCGGCACCCTGTTCGGTCTCGACGCCCTGGCGGTCCTCGGCGAGGTTGGCGAGCATCGAGAACAGCATGAAGCCGCGGACGAAATCGAGCGTCTCGTCGAGGCTCAGCCGGTCAAGCCCCGAGTCAATCGCGCTCGCGCCGGCGACGCCGCGGTGGCGATCGACCGAAGTGGCGCGGATATATTCGATGCGCTTGAACAGCTCCTCGCCGCCATAGGCCCGGATCACGTCGCCGAGCAGGCGTCCGAGGAAGCGGATGTCGGGATTGTTTGCGATTGCGAGGCTGGCCATGGCGCGTTTGCTGCACTGCGAAAGCGGTCGGGTCAATCCGCGTGTCGTTATAGAGCGCGCAGGCGCAACTTTATGTCGTGACCGTGCTTGCGAAAGGTCGCGGGTTGGCGCTGGCGACCGGGCTTCCTAGATCCGTCGGATGAGTCCCGCCAGCCAGGCCGCCCGATCGCTCAAGTCCGCGCTGGTCGGCCAGGTGCGTGCCGTGTTCAACGACCAGGCGAAGGGCGAGAAGCCGGTCCAGCGCAACCCCGAGCACAGCATGTTCGGCCCGCATTCGGTGGTGTGGCGCGTGCACGGCGACGTCACCACGATGATGGTCGGCGGGGTGACGGCCTTGCTGCTCCAGATGCTGCACCCCGCGGTGCTCGCCGGAGTATGGGACCATTCGAGCTTTCGCGGCGACATGCTCGGCCGGCTGCGCCGCACCGCGCGCTTCATCGCGATGACCACCTATGGTGCCGCCGACGAGGCCGAGGCAGTGATCGCCAAGGTGCGCGACGTGCATACCCGCGTGCGCGGCACCCTGCCCGACGGCACACCCTATGCCGCGGACGATCCGCGACTGCTCGCCTGGGTCCATGTCACCGAGGCGGTGAGCTTCCTCGATGCGTGGCGGCGCTATGCCGAGCCGGGCATGTCGGCGCGCGATCAGGACCGCTATTTCGCCGAATTCGCGCGCATCGCCGAGGCGCTGGGCGCCGACCCGATCCCGCGCAGCCGCGCCGACGCCGACGCGCTGATCGCCGAGATGCTGCCCGAGCTGCTGGTCGACGCGCGTACGCGCGAAGTCGCGCGGATGGTGCTCGACCAGCCGTCGCCGAATCTCGCGGTCAAGCCGTTCCAGGCGATGACGTTCCAGGCGGCGGTCGACCTGCTGCCGGGATGGGCGCGACGGATGCACGGGTTCAGCGGACCGGGGCTCGCGACGCCGGTGGTGCGCTTCGGCACCGGCGGCATGGCCCGCACGATGCGCTGGGCGTTTCGCTAACCTCCGATTTTCAACACGTCGGCAAGCGTGGGGATTACGCCAGCGAGCGCAGGTGCCAGTATGACGAGAATCTTGCTCAGGCTCTGCAGGACATCCGGACCAGCCATTGCGGAAGCGCGGTCCGCTGCATTGACGTCTTTCGACGCCAGCTCGGCCGCCGTGGCGCGCAGTCCTGCGAGGACCGGCAGGGCGAAGACAGCAATCACCAGCGACAAACTAACGCCCGAATAGAGCGCAAAGGCATCGATATGCGCCGAGAATGCAGCGGCGGCAGGCTCTCGCAAAAGCATCAAGGGCCAACGCGTCCAGGCCAGCTGAAAGGCGATCGCGGTGATCATAAAGATTGCTGCGGCATTGACATAGAGACTTAGCCGCGCGCGCTGGCGGTTCAGATGTGCCCAGGCATCCTCCAGCGATACCGATTTCGCAGGCCGCGCAAGGCAGGCGACCGCGCCGACGATCACCGCCGCGGCACCCAGCATCGGAACGATGCGGCCTAGCGAAAGTACCATCTCGAAATTTTCGACGGTCAGGCCCGGCTGCTCCACATCGATGGTGGTATTGCCAAATATCGTCACGGCGTCGTCGATTACGTTTTTCCCCAGCGGCGTCTCAAGCGAAGACCACCGCATCGAGATCCATAGCCATATCGTGCCTATCCCGATCCCGGTCGCCAATGTGGCGAGCAGCACGCCACGCATCCTTGCGTCGAATTCTTCCACCAAGTGCCGAACGAACAGAAGCAGCGTCAGAAAAGTGACGCAGATCAGAACCAGCAATGCGGCGAGGATGTAGAGCCGGCCGGCGGCATCGTAATGGCCGTTCGGTAGGGGCGCGAGCGCAGGCATTCGCACTACGCCGTTCCACCCGTACAGGCCGATCAGCAGGTCCGATAGAATGAAGACAAAGGTGGGCGGCACGACCAGCGCGAGCGTGGCCCATCCTATGGTTGGCCGATCGTCCCCCTGCATGCCCCATCCCCTATGGCGGCGAGCCCGTCGCCATATACGGCGCAACCGCTTGCGTGCCTGAATATTGCACTTTCGCACCCCGGGAAGCCAAGCTGTTTACGTTCCCTGTATATCGTCCTGGGCTTGCCCGTGGATTGCCGGCAAGCGTACTCGGCCGTCCTTCTAAAGGGCCGTCGATAAAAACCCCTAAACAATGACCCGATCCCGCTGACTACGACTGCACGGGCGTCTGCCCGCGGCAGCAGGTGAGCAAGGCTATGGTTGCGATTTTCACTGGTTCGGGCACCGGTCTCGAGCGCGGTTCGGGCAATGTGCTCGGCAATTCGGGCCTGTTGGGATCGGCCAGCTTCGGGCGGGGCGGCGAACAATTGTTCCTGAATGCCGCGACGGGCAATCTGCTCGTCCAGCATCGCGACGAATTCCTCACCGGGCGCGGTGGCGATATCGGGATCGGCCGGACCTATAACAGCCTCGGCAACATGAGCGACGAGAATGGCGACAATTGGCGCCAGAGCACCGACCGCGCGGTGTTCGGCCTGTCGGGGATCGTCAACAGCTGGGGCAGCACGATCAAGCGCCGCTCCGCCGATGGCTCCGAGATCAACTATGGCTGGAACGGATCGGCCTATGTCGCGACCGACGGTGCCGGCGCCTTCGATACGCTGACTTGGGGTTCGGGCAACAACTGGACCTGGACCGACGGCGATAGCCGTACCAGCGAAGTCTATGGCTTCCACAATGGCGACTGGCGGATCGTTTCCGAGCAGGACACCAGCGGCAACGTCATCAGCTATAGCTACACCGGAGACCATCTCACCCAGATCGCCACCGCCGATGGCGGCACGATCCAATATATCTGGTCGGGAGACGCAATCACCGGCATCGTGACGTCGAGCCAGGGCGCGACGCTGACCCGCACGCGCTATGGTTATGACGCGACCGGCCGGCTCAGCACGGTAACCGTGGATCTTAGCCCCGAAGACAACGACATCACCGACGGTCGGACCTACACGACGACCTATGGCTATGAAGGCACGTCGCTGCTGGTCGCGAGCATCGCTCAGAGCGACGGTTCGCGGGTCGACCTGCAATACGATTCGAACCAGCGCATCGTCTCGATTTCCGAAAAGATCGACGAGACGACGAGCCGGACATCCACCCTTGCTTATGGCCAAGGCTATACGACGGTTACCGACGCTGCGGGTCAGACCACACGACTAGATTACGGCACCGATGATAATTTTGCGGTGCCGTTGGCGGCTTGGGCCAGTAGCAATGTGGTTCAAGAGCCAACGGTCTTCGCCGGTCAGGCGGGGATGCGGTATACCGTTCTGGCGCCCGGCATCTCGGCCGAAGCCTCGCAGGCGTTTACCGCCGCAGCGGGCGAGACGGTCAGCTTCGCACTCACGCTGCTGTCGGAATCAGGAACCACTAAGCAGGACCTCGGCATCTATGGCGATGTCGACGGCTGGTCGACCAATGACGGGTCTTCGGCGCGGATCGTTTCCGGGCCTGGACGAGTCGTTCAGCTCGGCGGCGGGCTGTGGCGTGTGATAGAGCTTTCGAGCACTGAACCAACACGCATCCAGATCACACGGACGTTCAAGCAGGCGCAGGCCGCCAGCGCGCGCTTCCTGGTTGACGGCGCCGACGGCTTCCGGGCGGGCGCGTCGCTCGCCGTGGCTGATCCCGTGCTGATCCGGAGTATGACCGCGGACCTGGGGCAGAAGGACATCGGCACGTGGAGCACGGTCGATCTCGATACAGTATCCGCCGGCACCATTGATGGCGCCCCTGCCTATCGGTTCACTATCTCAGGCGACGCGGAACAGCCGGCAATAAGCACGCAATTCTCAGTGGAAGCGGGGGAAACCTATAGTTTCTCTATCTCCATGATGGCAGCGTCGCCACATCCTTCAAGTAAGCACAAGATCGGCCTCTCAGGCAGCCTGAACGGGCCAGTGGTGAGTTCCTTTCGCACCGTCTCGGGCTTCGGCAACGCCATCATTACCGGTAATCCTGTTTATGTAGAAGGTTTGCGCACGACTGAGCCAACGCGCTTCGAATTCCTGGTCACGTTCGATCGCGCGCAGACGATGACAATTTCCTTGAGCCCTGATATGGGTACCGGCCCGAGCAGGGGCGTATCGGTGATCGCCGGGGCGCCGCTGATCACACGGCGGTTGCCAGACTCCGTAAATCCGGGACAATTGCTCAGGATCACGGCGCCGCCTACGTCTGCTGGCGCTCCCTCGCAGATCGTCCAGTTCGGCTATGATTCGGCTGGCAATGTCAGCAGCATCACCGATGCGATGGGGCAGGACACGAAGTACGTCTATGACGGCGCAGGCAATGTAGTCAGACTGACCGACCGGCTCGGTAATACCGTCACCCGTACCTACAACGCCGCCAACCAGATCCTGACCGAAACCCGCACCGGATCCGACAAAACTTCCAGCAACGCCCCGCATACCACGCGCTATGTGTATGACAGCCTGAACCGGCTGGTATACGTCGTTACGCCCGAAGGGCGAGTCAGTCGCAACGAGTATGATGCGGCGGGCCAGCTCGTCCTGGTCTCCGACTTTCCAGACTATCTCTATCCCGCGAGCGGGTTACCTTCCGGAACAGCGCTGAGTCAGGCGCAGCTCGATTCCTGGTGCGCCAGCCTTCCCGAGACCGCCAGCGCCGAGGTCACCCAGATATTCTACGACGCCCGCGGCAATATCACGCAGCGTCTGCGCGCCAGCCAGAACGACAGTTACCTCGCTCTCAATCCTGCAGGCGGCTATTCGGACGAACGCTTCACCTACGACGCCGCCGGGCAATTGCTCAGCCGGTATGTCGTCGGCAACAACACCGAGACCTTCGTCTATGACGGGCTGGGCCGGGTAACCGCCAGCACGGACGTGAACGGCGGGACCACCAGCTTCGTCTTCAACGATCCGGCGACGCAGACGGTGGTGACGCTCGCCAACGGCTTCGTCCAGACCTCGACCTACAGCAAGACGGGCGAACTGCTCAGCTTCACCGAGTCGGGCGCCCACACCACCGTCGGCACCGCCAGCTACAAATATGATCCGCTCGGCCGCTTGCGGATGATGACCGATGCCAGCGGAATCAAGAGCTATTATCTCTACGACGAGGTCGGCCGGAAGATCGCCGACATCAACGAAGCGGGCGGTGTCGCCGAATATCGCTATGACGCCGATAATCGGCTCGTGGCGACCGCGCGCTACTTCAACGGCGTGAACGGCGGCGCGGCGACACTGGCGCTGCTCGCCGATCCCAATTCCGATGTCGAGATGGCGGCGATCCGTCCGGCCGAGCATAGTTTCGACCTCTGGACCTGGTCGGTCTACGACAAGGAAGGGCGCACTGTCGCGGCGATCGATGGCGACGGCTCGACCACCACCTATGGCTACGACGCGTCCGGCCGGCTGGTTTCCACCATGGGCCATTTCAACAAATTTTCGGCCGCGCAGATCGCGTCCTTCAAAGCGAAGACGCCGACAGAGGTGCTTCCGCTCGGCTTCGATGCCAGGGACAGCGTAGCGCGTATCTTCTACGACAAGGACGGCAGGACGATCGGCACGCTGGATGGCGCGGGCTATCTCACCCAGACGATCTACGACGCTGCGGGCCGCAAGGTGCAGGAGATCGCCTATGCGACGCCGACGAACGTGTCGCCGCCGAATTCCGACACTTTCCAGACCCGGCTCGACAGCATCAGTTCGGCGGGAAGCGCCAATGACCGCAGCACTCGCTATGTCTATGATGGCCAGGGCTTGCTGCGCTACCAGATCGACGGGCTGAATGATGTCACCGAGTTCGGCTATGGTAGCGGCGCGGAGGCCAATGGGCCCGTTCGCCAGACCACGGTGTATGCCGGCGTAATCGCGCCCTTGTCCGCTTACACCTATGCTGCAGTGAAGAGCGCGGTAACCGGGCTGGCCGGGGATGCCGCCAACCGGGTGAGCTTCGGCGTCTACGACGAGGCGGGGCGGCTGGCTTATTCGATCGACGCCGTCGGCGCGGTCGTTAGTTATCGCTACGACAATCTCGGCCAGCTGATCCGCAAGATCGAGCATCGCATGCTGCGCCCCGCCGGCCCCTTGCCGTCGAAAGCGGACATGGATGGCTGGGTTGCAAATAACCCGTCAAATTCCGATCGCGTCACCCGCTACTTCTACAACGCGCGCGGAGAACTTCGCTTCACGGTAGATGCGGAAAATTATGTTACCCGCATCGACTATGACGCCGAGGGCCGCAAGGTCTGGGAGGGCCGCTGGGATACTCCCGTGGCGCTGACCGACGCTTCGACGATCGATGATCTCAACGTCACCGCGGGTTGGGTCGATTACACCAGTAAAAGCTGGTCCTACGATCCTGCTGGCCGGCTGATGGCAGAATATAACGGCGAAGGGGAGCGGACCGATTACGCCTATTGGGCCACCGGACAACTCGCCTATCAGACCGTCGGCGCCGGTACGCCCGATGCCAGCGTAACCTTGTATGTCTACGATGCCGCGGGACGCGTGGCCGCAGAATATGACGGCTATGGAGGCGCCGTCGAAGAGGCGGCGACTTTCTTCACCTATGACGGGCTCGGCAATCTCCTCAGCACCGTTGACGCGAACAACCACACGACCAGTTGGAGCTACGACAAGCTTGGACGAAAGCTGAGCGAAACCAATGCCGCGGGCGGCGTGACGGCGTGGGAATATGACGCGTTCGGCGATGTCGTCCGTACTACCGATGCCCGCGGCAATTCGAGCTGGAGCTATTACGACCAGCTCGGCCGGGTGGTGATCACGCGTGATGCAGAGGATTACGTCACCGAGACCGGCTATACCGCGTTCAGCGAGATCGCCTGGGTCAAGCGCAGCTACAACAAGGCGACCACGCCGGCCGGAACCGGCACTGTTCCCGGTGGCTATGATGCCCATGCGCTCGATGCGCTGATGCAATTCAGCTACGATAAACTTGGCAGGACCGTCGAAGTTACGGATGCCGAAGGCTATACCGAATACACTTCCTACGACGCGTTCGGAAGTGTTTCGCAGAAGCGCGACAAGCTCGGCGGTTATATTCAATATCAGCACGACCGACGCGGGCTGGTTCTTGCTGAACAAGTGTTTACTGTCTGGGGCACGCCCGCACAGAATTTCGCCAGCATTCATCGCAATGTCTTCGAATATGATTCCCGCGGCAATCTGATGCACCGGGCCGAGGCTTCCGGCCGGCCGGAGCAGCGGGACACCTGGTTTGCCTATGACAAAGCCGATCGCCTGGTCCTCAAGACGGGCAACGACGTTGCGGTCGGGCAGGCGGGCACGATGGCCACACCGGCCGAACATTATGCCTATGACGAGCGTGGCAATCTCGCCGAAACCTGGGACGCGGCGGGCGCGCACAGCTGGTTCTATTATGACGAACTCGGTCGCAAGACCGCCGAGATCGTCGCGGTCACAGCTTCCGCCGGCACGCAGCGGTCGTTCAGCTACGATGCAGTCGGCAACCTTATGTCCAACCGCGTCTACGCCGAATGGGCGGCGCTTCCAGCAGCCGCCGGCGGGCAGGCGCCGCTGCCGCCGACGGGAAGCTATCGCGAGACCACCTACGCCTACGACAATATCAACCGGTTGCTGGCGAGCAGCGTCGCCGATCAGGCCGTCGGCTACTGGAACACGGGTAGCTACAATTACGCGACCGCCACGCTGACGACGGCATACGAATATGACGCCGCCGGCAACCTCGTAAAGACGATCGACCCCGCCGGGGGCGGCGTGTACCGCTATTACGACAGGCGCGGCAACAAGACGGCCGAAGTCGACGCGGGCGGCTATGCGACGACATGGGAATATGACGCTGAGGGCAATGTTCTGACCGAACGGCGCTATGCCACCCAGGCGAGCGACGTGAACGTCAACGGCTTTACCGCATCCACGACCGCCGCCGACCGCGTGACGGCGTTCACTTACGACCGAATGGGCAATCGCCTCACCGAGACCCGGCTCGGCGTCGAGGCCTGGGTGCTCAACCCCGTCGACGGGCAGATCGCCGCGGCGCCGACCGAGGCGACGATCACCTATACCTATAATGCGCTGGGGCAGGTGCTCACCAAGCGCGAGGCCAATCTCGAGCTGACGGCGATTTACAGCTATGACAGCCGGGGCCGGCTGCTCAGCGAGAACCGCGCCAGCTTCGTCGACTTCTACGGCGATACGGTCACGCCGACGGTACGCTACTACTACGACGCGCTCGACAATCTCGTTCGCAGCGAGGTCGGCGGGATCAGCACCAGTGGTGCCGACCGCGTCACCCAGAACATCTACGGCGCGGGCGGACGACTGATCCGCACGATCGATGCCGCCGGCAATACGCGCGAATTCCTCTATGACGTCGCCGGCCGCAAGACCGGCGAATTCTACACCCGCGATCTCGGCCGCGACCTCTCCGAAAGCGGTGGCTTCGTCACCGAAGGGCTGTCGTTCGAATATGATCTCGCCGGCAATGTGACGCGTCAGGCGATCAACACGATCGGAAGCAGCTGGAATGAACTGAGCAGCCAGAGCTTCGCCTTCAACGCCTTTGGCGAGCTCGTCCATCGCGGCACGAATGTCAGCGCCGGCAGCGATGCCAATGGCTGGCAGGAGCATTTTGCCTATGACGGTTCGGGCCGGCTGATCCGGTCCAATGCCGACGACGGCATCTGGCGCCATTATGTCTATGATGCCGCCGGCCGGCAGTCGCTCGTGGTCGAGAGCCAGACCCTCAATCTCGCTGGCATGTCGCAGGCAGACGCCGTGGCCTATGCCGCGACGGGCGAAGCCGCCTCTACCGCGACAGCTTATGATCCCCGCGGTCGTGCGGTGCAGACCATCCAACGCTTGCGGACGACGTCGCTCGCCGGCCCGCTGCAGGATATCGCGGTCCATCGCGAATATAACGCGTTCGGCGAACTCGCCCTCGAGCAGGACGCCATCGGCTATCAGACCAATTATACCTACAATACCATGGGCCGGGTCACCCAGATCGAGCGCCCCGGCGTGGCGTTCTATATGGCCGATGGCACCGGATCGAGCATCCGTCCCACCGAGCGGTTCTTCTACGACCGTGCAGGCCGCCTGATCGCCACGCAGGACGCCAACAGCGTGTTCGTCGAGAGCCAGGGCGGAGTGGGTTACAAGACCACCCGCGAACTGCTCGCCGGCACTGGCTATGGCGAGAGCGAGGCGATGATCGCACGCGAATGGCATCCCGACGGCGGTCTCGCGACCAACGGCTACGACGTGTTCGGCGACCTCGTCTATCACAGGGATGAAGTCGGCCGCGCCACCTCCATGGCCTATGACCGGCTCGGCCGGCTGGTCCTTCAGAACAACCCTGCCGGCCGTAGTGAATATTTCGCCTATGATTTGCACGGCAACCGCATCGGGCATTGGAACAACGCGGTCGGCAATAGCGGGCGCGAACGAACCGAATATGATGCGCTCGGTCGCATCACGCTGCAGGTCAGCTATGGCGGCGACTGGATTGCCACAAGTTACACGTGGGAAGCCGGGCTGACGACCGCCGGAATGGGCGTTTTCGGCGGCTGGCTTGGTACCAACTCCTATGTCAACGGGCTGTCCTCGCAGGAACGCACCGACATCTTCGGCCACGAGACCTGGGCCAGCGACATGGGCAACCATGTCACGACCAACACCTTCGACGCCGGCGCGCGCATCACTGACAAGAGCGTGACCGATGGCTTCAGCACCAGCGCGATTCGCTACTGGTGGCTCAGCACCAATCAAATCGGGCGGGTGATCGTCGGCGTGAACGACGCCGTCCAGGACTGGACCAATTATTCGTACGATCTGGTCGGCAACCGGCTGAGCGAAGAGCTCGTACACATGGTTGGCGGGGCCGCGACGATGGTCTCCAGCCAGACCGCCACTTATGACGGGCTCCGCCGGCTGGTTACCTGGGCGGCGGCCGCCACCGACACCACGCCCTCGGCGAACACTTTCTACATGTACGACGCTAATTCCAATATCCGGCGGACCATCTCGAACTTCCGCCGGCTCGATGCCAATGGCGGTGTCGCGAGCACAGATGGCCAGGACTATTGGTATCTCTACGACAATATGAACCGCGTGGTCACCGCCAAGGGCGTGATGGTGAACGGCGTCATCCAGCGCGGCATGCAGGGAGTCGACCTGCGCTACGACGCCGCCGGCCAGCGCAAGCAGGCGATCACCAGCTTCACCGATTATGGCCAGGTGCTCGTCGAGGTCTGGGACCCCAATATGCCGATCGGTACGGGCGAGCCGACCTACGAATATCAGAATGTCGCTTATGAGGGCGAACGGCGCGAAGACTATAATTACTGGGACGACGGCCAACTGCGGGACGTGCGCGTCGCCCGGACCACCGCTAATGATGCCGGGGGCTATCTCGAGACCACGCCGCCGCCCGCCATAGGCATCCGCAAGGCTGATTATTGGTACGATCCGCAAGGCCGGCTCGAACGCCAGATCGATTACAAGGACGATCCCGACATCGATGGGGACGTCGCGCTCAACAGCGCGCTCTACGACAAACTGCTCAAATACAACGCCAAGGGGCAGATCACCGAAGACATCGTCTTCCAGCGTTTCGGCAGCCTCGTCCAATATACCAATACCCAGAATTCCTACGGCGAGGGCGCAGCCTATGCCCTGGGGGCGGTGACCGAAAGCAGCACCTATGTCTGGCGTTCGGACGTGCCGCACTCGAACTCGACCGTTTCCAACACCTATCAATGGTTTGATGGGGCGGTGCTTTCGACCACGACGATGATCGGCACCAATGTCGGGACCACCCAATATAATTATGACGTCTATGGCCAGCTCAAGACCGCGGTGATCGACGACGGCCGAGATCGCACGGTGCTCTTCACCAACGATGCGAACGGCCAGGTCATCCGTCGCGACGAGGTGGAGACGGCGACGCAGAGCCCGGCCAATCAGCCGCACGAGGTCTGGTATCGCTTCGGCGGTGCCGAAATGGGCTATACCGGCAATAACGGCACGCTCGAGACGGGGTACGAGGCATCGGTGGCCAGCCGGCCGCTGAACCAGGGGCCGGGCGCGTTTCGCAGCGGTTCGACCATTAGCCAGTCGCACGCCGATTTCGACCAGTTCTACAACCCGATCACGTCCTATGAGCAAGGCGGCGCGGGCGGCAGCTACACCGTCCGAAGCGGCGATTCGCTGTCGTCGATCGCCGCGCAGCTCTGGGGCGATTCGAACCTCTGGTATCGCCTCGCCGACGCCAATGGCCTCTCGGCCAATTCGGCGCTCGCGGAAGGGCAGCGGCTGACCATCCCCGGCGGCGTGATGCGCTCGACGTACAACGCCTCGACCTTCACTCCCTACGACCCCGCCGCAGCGCTCGGCGACACCAGCCCGACGGCGCCGACCCCGCAGGCGCCGCGCAAGGCGAAGAGCAAGGGGTGCGGGGTATTTGGTCAGATCCTGCTGGTGGTGGTCGCCATCGCCGTCACGGTCGCTACGCAAGGCGCGCTGGCGGGTGCCCTCGGAAGCCCCGTGCTCGGTGGCGCGGCGGCCGGCGTGGCAGGCAGCGTCGCCAGCCAGGGTCTCGGTCTCGCGACCGGCATCCAGAACAAATTCAATTTCGGCGCGGTGGCCATGGCGGGCATAGCGGGCGGCATCGGCGGTGGACTCGGCAGTGTTAGGGGTCTCGAGACGGTCGCCGGTAGCAAATTCGTCGGCGATGTGGCGCGTGGCGTTATTGGCAGCGCGCTCACCCAAGGGGTCGGCGTAGCTACCGGCTTGCAATCCAAGTTCGACTTCGTCGGAGTCGCAGTGGCAGGTGTTGCCGCAGGCGCGGCCAACGCGATGGGGAGCCTGATCGACACGCCCACGACTCGCAGCGGCGCCTTTCGTTACAACCTGGCTTTGCGTACCGCGTCGGGTCTTGCCGGCGCCGCGACACGATCCGTGATCGACGGCACCGACTTTGGCGATAACCTCCTCGCAGTGCTGCCGGATGTGATCGGCCAAACCATTGGGAGCCTGATGGCGGAGAATGTGGCAGGTCGCGGCGGCTCGAAACGGACAGGCAAGCCGATCAATCTGCTGGAGGAGGTGAAGGACGGCTCGTTCTCCGGGCCGAACGCGGGATATGATCCGCTGCCCGGACCCTATGACGGTTTGCAGGCGCTGTTTGATGGGTTCCCCGGTGGGGGCCAGTTGGTTAACGCGAGCTATCAGGATGTGCCGGAGCCGGTCCCCAGCGACGAGCCTGGGATGACCTCCGCTGGCGCCGACGATCCCGAAGCGGAGATCGTCGTCACCGGTCAGCGCATGACCGAGCAGCAGAAGCTTGAATATGACCGGAAGCACGGTGGTTTGTTCTGGCACCTGGGCAATATATTCTCGGGCCGGAACTGGGATGGCAGCAAGAACAAGGCGTATGAAGCGCGTGCCCAGGCCGAGCTGGCGACCAGCAATAGCGTTATTGGTATTCTGCGAGGGGTGGATAAAGCCGCGACCCAAACGAAACTTTCGTCCCGGTTTTACTATCTCCAGAACCCGCCGATGTCGATTTTCGATTATCAGTTGGAAAAACCGCGTATCGGGGTGGCGCAGGTCAACGTCAAAGGTGCTTTGTTGGGTGCGGCCGAGGTGGCGGCTCTGGTGCCTGCGCTCCGCGCTGGCAAAACTGTCGAAGGCATATTCGAGCTTACGGAGGGCGTAGCGGTCAATGGACGCCGCGTGATAGATTTGGCGTCGAGCTATGAAAACGGCATTCGGGGAATGTATGGCGGGGCGAGCCTGGAAGCGCGAAAGTTCAATGCAATCGTCAACGGAGAGCGAGTCTCGGGGATCGCTGATGACATCACAGACATAAATGGGGTGAGAACCGCGATCGATGCGAAATACGTTGATGATTGGGCAGCATCGCCTCGAAATCCAGCAAGCGCCATGGGTAAGATGTCCTGGGGGATTGAAGAGCAGCAAGCAATGATAGCTCAAGCTCAGAAATACTCTGCCGGCTTCAGGGGTGGCGCCATATACCATACCAATAGCACCGAACTGGCCACCTATTATGCCTCCGCCTTCAAGAATGCTGGGATCAAGAATGTGCGGTTCATCATTACGCCAGCCATTCGCTAGCGAGGAGGTTCCATGGTAAAATCGCTCGAAGATATTGTAGGAAAGATCACCCGTGAGCCGGTGATTCCAGGCAGTAGGCCTGAAGAAGCGGATGAAGTTCGCTATGTGAGCTTCGTGCCGCCTTCAAAGCCCGCTGATGCCTTTGATGAGGTCGTTTGGAAAGTTGATCCACCAGTTGTGAAAAGTGGTGGCGTCAGTCTGCCGAACTGGATTCTGACCATACCCGATGGGACCCCGTTTTACGCTCTGGAATATCATGACGATGTGAAGGGGTGGCAGCGGCAGATCGAGCGCGGGGCCGAACTGTTGGGCGTTCTCTACGCGAAAATCGAGGGACGGCAGTTCGTCGTATCGGATGGCCGTTCTTTTTTGCTATCGGAATGCAAGGCGGAATACGTGCCGGGCCTTTCGAAATCTTAAAGTGGTGACAACCGCTTAGGCTCGCACAGCACTAGCCAAGCGATGCCGCCAGCCCAGCGGGTAGATGAGCGCCTACCCGATGCCGATCTTACGCCGGAGCTGATCGGCGCCCGTCTCGACGGGATTGAGGAGCTGCCGCGCAATCGTAGCTCAGTCTCGGATAGTTATTTAGTGCGAGCCCTACTTCATGCCCGTCGATCGCGCCGACCTGCGCGCCGCCGCAGATGACCGGCGCCTCGGGGAGGTTGAAGGGCTGTCGTCATAGATCAACATCATAGGGGGTAGGCCGCCTCAGTCGCCGCCGGCCAGCGCACGCAAAGAATAGCTAAACTTTTCGCGAAATCCGCTGACCTTTCTAAATGCACGGGTGGAAGGCCCGTCATGACGGGGGGCGACATGGTTGCGATCTTCACGGGAGCCGGCACTGGGCTGGAGCGTGGTTCGGGCAGCGTGCTGGGCGGGGCGGGATTGCTCGGATCCGCCAGCATGGGGCGCGGCGGCGAGAAGCTCTTTCTCAACGCCGCCAACGGCAATCTGGTCATCAATCGCCAGGACGAGATCCTCCTCGGTCGCGGCCCCGATCTGGGGATCAACCGGACCTACAACAGCCGCGGCAACTATAGCGACGAGAATGGCGACAATTGGCGCCAGAGCACCGATCGCAAGGTCTTCGATCTCGTCGGCGCGGTAAACGGCTGGGGCAGCACGGTCCGCCGCCGCGGCGCGGACGGCGCCGAGATCAGCTACAGCTTCAACGGCTCGGTCTATGTCGCGACCGATGGCGCGGGCGCCTATGACACATTGAGCTACAACGGCGCCTGGACGTGGCGTGACGGCGAGAGCCAGGTGGCCGAGGTCTACGAAGCCTATGGCGCCGAGTGGCGGATCACTTCGCAACGCGACACCAGCGGCAATACGGTCTCCTTCGCCTATTCGGCCGACAAGCTGGTGCAGGTGAGCACCGCCGACGGCGGGACGATTCAATATGGTTGGTCGGGGAACAACATCACCAGCATCGTGACGTCGAGCCAGGGCACGACGCTCACGCGCACGCGCTACGGCTATGACGGCTATGGCCGCCTTGCCAGCGTGACGGTCGACCTCAGCCCCGGCGACAACAGCGTCGCCGACGGACAAGCCTATACGACGAGCTACAGCTATTACGGCGCGTCGCGGCTGGTCTCGGCGATCGCGCAGAGCGACGGTTCGCGAGTCGACCTCTATTATGACGACGACAACCGCATCGTCGGCGTCGCCGAGACGGTGGTGGACGGCGTCACCCGCACCACGTCGCTCGCTTATGGGGCGGGCTATACGAACATCACCGATCCTGTCGGACAGACGACGACGCTTTATTATGACGGCGCGGGCGCGCTCACCCGGATCGACGCGCCGCCGGCCCAGGCCGGCATGGCGCAGCAGGTCGTCCAGTTCGGCTATAACGGCAATGGCGACCTCGCCAGCGTCGTCGATGCGAGCGGCAACGTCACCAGCTACGGCTATGACGGCTGGGGCAACACGATCAGCCAGACCGACCGGCTCGGCAACGCGGTCACCCGCACGTTCAACGCCGCCAACCAGCTGCTGACCGAGACGCGCGTCGGATCCGACAAGGATTCGGCCGGCGCGCAGCACACCGATCGCTATGTCTATGACGGCGCAAACCGGCTCCGCTTCACCGTCAGCGCCGCCGGCCGCGTCACCGAATATCGCTATGACGGCTATGGCCAGCTGGCCGTGACGCTCGAATATAACGGCCAGTTCTACGACACCTCCGGGCTGGCCGCGACCACCCCGCTCGACGAGTCGCAGCTTGTAAACTGGGTGGGGTCGCTCGCCGATCCCAGCGCCAACGCGCAGGTCCATTACGGCTATGACGCGCGCGGCGGGTTGACGCAGAAGGTCAGCTACGGCGCGGCGTACAATCCCTATGCGCCGCACACCGCTTATGGCTACACGCACGAATATTTCACCTATGATCAGGCCGGCCAGTTGCTGGCGAACGTCGTCGCAGGGCAGAACTGGCAGAATTACGTCTATGACGGGCTCGGCCGGCTGACCGCCAAGACCGACGTCAACGGCGGCACCACCAGTTTCGTCTTCAACGACGCGGCGTCGCAGACGGTGGTGACGCTCGCCAACGGCTTCGTCCAGACCTCGACCTACAATCGCGCCGGCGAGCTGGTGAGCTTCACCGAATCGGGCGCCTTCGTCGCCGGGGGCAGCGCCAGCTATCAATATGACCGCAACGGGCGGCTCCGCGTGACGACCGACGCGAGCGGCGTGCGCAGCTATTATCTCTACGACAAGGTCGGCCGGAAGATCGCCGACATCAACGAATATGGCTGGGTGACCGAGTATCGCTACGATGCCAACGATCGGCTTGTAGCAACGGTCAATTACACCAACGGCATCGCCGGCGGCGGTGCGACCATGGCGCTGCTTGCCGACCCCAATTCCAACGTCGAGATTGCCGCGATCCGCCCGCCGGCGCACAGCTACGACGTCTGGAAATGGTCGGTCTACGACAAGGAAGGCCGGATCGTCGAAGCGATCGAGGGCGACGGATCGGTCGCCACCTATGAGTATGACGCGTCGGGAAGGCTGGTGCGGACGACCGCGTTCGTCAACAAGCTCGCCGGCTGGCAGGTTGCCGGCTTCCAGGCGACGTCGCCGACAGCGCCCGTGCTGCCGGGCGGGCACGCCAATGACAGCGTGTCGCGCATCTTCTACGACAAGGACGGTCGGACGATCGGCACGCTCGACGGCGAGGGCTATCTGAGCCGGGTCGACTATGACGCGGCCGGGCGCAAGGTCTTCGAAGTCGCTTACGCGAACGCGACCTATGCGCCGTATCGCGCCGGCAACAGCCTGCAGGACCTGATCAACAGCGTCGGCAGCGCGGCCAACGATGCCAGCACGCGCTACGTCTACGATCAGCAGGACAATCTGCGCTTCACCATCGATGGCCTCGGCCACGTCACCGAATATGGCTATGAATATGCCGGCTGGACGTGGAGCGCGTTCGGCGTCGTGCGCCAGACCATTGTCTATGCCGACGCGATCGGCGCGCTGTCGAGCTACAGCTACGAGAATGTCCGCAACGTGATGGCGGGGCTCGCCGGCAATTCGGCGAACCGCACGAGCTGGTCGGTCTACGACGATGCGGGGCGCCTCGCCTACACGATCGACGCGAATGGCGGCGTGGTCGGCTACGCCTATGACAATGTCGGGCAGCTGACCCGCAAGGTCGAATATGCCAATCTGCGGTGGACCGGCAGCCTTCCGAGCAAGGCCGACATGGACGGCTGGGTTGCCAGCTATCCCACTGCCTCCGATCGCATCACTCGCTATTATTACAGCGCCCGCGGCGAGCTGCGCTTCACGATCGACGCCGAAGGCTATGTCACGCGCAACGACTATGACGCCGAGGGCCGGCTGACCTTCACGGCCCGCTGGGATGCTCCGGTTGCGGCCGACGATGGCTGGAGCATCTACACCGTCAACGGTGCGGTGGGCGGCAATTGGGCGGGCAGCACCAACCAATATGACGCCAGCGGCCGTCTCACCTACAGGATCGACGGCGAGGGCCATACCCGCCGCTATTATTACTATGCCAACGGCCAGCTCGCCTGGGACATCCGCATGGAGGGCCAGGCCGAGGACAGCCGCACGCTATATGTCTACGATCCGGCCGGACGTCTGGTCGTCCAGTACGACGCCTATGGCACGGCCGAACAGGCAGTGACCCAACTCGGCTATGACGGGCATGGCAACCTCGTCAGCCGCGTCGATCCGCTCGGCCGCACCACCGGCTACGCCTATGACAAAGCGGGGCGGAAGGTCAGCGAGACCAATCCGCTCGGCGGCACCACCAGCTTCGCCTATGATGCGTTCGGCGACCTCGTTCGCACCACCGATGCGCGCGGCAATTCGAGCTACAGCTATTACGACAAGCTCGGCCGGATCGTGCTGACGCGGGATGCCGAAGACTATGTCACCGAGACAAGCTACACTGCCTTTGGCGAGGTCGCCGCGATCACCCGCCGCTTCAACAAGGCGTATAATGCAGCAGGCGCGGACATCTACCCGGCCTATGGCGGGCATGGCAGCGATGCGACCACCGCTTTCGAATATGACAAGCTCGGCCGGCTGACCCGCACGATCGACGCGCTCGGCAATTACGAGCAGTACACGCTCGACGCGTTCGGCAACCGGGCGTCGGTGCGAAACAAGCTCGGCGGAGTCGTGGCCAACGCCTATGACCGGCGCGGGCTGCTCGTGGCCGAGACACTGCCGATGGCATCGACCGACATGTGGGGCAACACGGTCGCGTCGACGGTCACCAATCGCTACGGTTATGACGCGCGCGGCAACCGCGTCTGGTCCGACGAGGCGCAAGGCCTCGCCGAGCATCGCTACAGCTGGTACGTCTACGACAAGACCGACCGCCTGACCGAGGTGCATGGCGATACGATCGCCTATGTCGACCAGTCGAATCACAGCAGCTTCGGCTATACCGACCTGGTCGAGCGGCGCGCTTATGACGGCCGCGGCAACCTGATCGAGACCGTCGATGCGAACGGCGCGCGGACGCTGTTCTATTATGACGATCTCGACCGCAAGATCGCCGATGTGAGCGCGGTCGGCACGCTCACCACCTATAGCTACGACGCGACCAGCAACCTCGTCGCGTCGCGTATCTGGGGAACGCCGATCGGCCAGCCGGGGAGCGCCGGCGGCACCCCGCCGGGCGCACCCGGAGGCGAATATCGCGAAACGACCTATGGCTATGACGCGCTCAACCGGATGGTCTGGCGCAGCGTCGCCGGCGTACGCACGGGGGCGTGGAACGGTGCCTCCTTCGCGCTCTCCACCGGCGCGATCACTTTCTCCTATGCCTATGATGCCGACAGCAATCTGGTCAGCACCACCGATGCCAATGGCAGCGTACTCTACGCCTATTACGATCGGCTCGGACACAAGATCGCGCAGGTCGACGAGGAAGGCTTCGTCACGCGCTGGACGCTCGATGCCGAAGGCAATGTCCTGCAGGAGCGGCGCTATGCGACCCAGACGAGCGGCGCGAATGTGTCCGCCCAGCCCTGGGTGCCGGACTCGGGCGCCGACCGGATCACTGCCTTCGCTTATGACCGCAACGGCCAGCGGATCGCCGAATATCGCTACAATGTCGAGGCGTACGGCGTTGACGGTTGGGGGCAGCTCTATGGCGCCGGCGACACCGCGACGGTGACCTACGCCTATAACGGTTTGGGCCAGGTGACGCGCAAGACCGAGGCGACTGGCGACTATCTCGATTACGGCTATGATGCGATGGGCCGGCTCGTCCAGGAGACGCGGGCGCCTTATGCCGACTTCACCGGCAATTGGGTGCGCCCGACGGTCCGCTATTACTATAACGGCGTCAACAATCTGGCGATGACGCGCCAGGGCGCCGAGGGGATGGACGGCGGCGACCGCATCACCCGCTACACCTATGCCGCGCGCGGGCGGCTGCAGACCATGGTCGATGCAGTCGGCGCGGAGACGCAATATTATTATGACGCGGCCGGCAACGTCGTCCGGCAGAACTACACGCGCACCAAGTCCGACGGAGGCACCGCCTATGAGGGCCTGCTCTACAATCGCGACGTGCTGGGGCGCGTCACCGCACAGTCGGTGGGCGTCTGGAACGGCTCGTGGTGGGACCGCGGCGACGTCCAGAACATCGCCTACAATGCGTATGGCGAAGTCGCGCAGCGCGGGCTGAACGGCGGCTGGCAGGAGCAGTTTGCCTATGACGGTCTCGGGCGGCTTTATCGCTCGACCGGCACCGACGGCGTTTGGCGCTATTATGTCCACGACGCGAACGGCAACCAGACTGCGACGATCGAAAGCGAAGGCAGCTGGATCGGCTGGCTGTCGCTCGACGGCGCTATTTCCACCGCCACCTACGGCTTCGCTTACGGGCTGGGGCAGGTGTATGTCGACGGGGTCAACGTCACGATCAACATCTATGACCGGCGGGGCCAAGCGGTCTCGACTCGGCTGAGCCAGCGCCAATTGAGCGAGAGCGCCGGGGCCGGCGATCTCGTGATGAACCGCGGCTACAATGCCTTTGGCGAGACCGTGTGGGAAACCGACGCGCGCGGCTATCAGACCAATTACGGCTACAACGCCGCCGGGCGAGTCACCTATGCCCAGCGCGCCGCGGTGATCGTCACCTACGAGAATGGCTGGCAGGCCTGGGTCAACCCGACCGAATATTATTTCTACGACATCGCCGGCCGCATGGTCGGCACCCAGGACGCCAATGGCGCGCGCACCACGCGGGCGCTGCTGGCGGGCACCGGCTATGGCGGCAGCGAAGGGCTGGTCACCGCCGAATATCATGCCGATGGCGGCGTGCTGCGCAACGGCTATGACCGCTTCGGCGACCTGCGCCGCGCCACCGACGAAGTCGGCCGCACCACCGCATTCGACTATGACGGGATGGGCCGGCTGATCCAGCTCACCCGCCCGAGCGGCCAGGCCGAATATTACGCCTATGACCTGCTCGGCCAGCGCATCCGGCACTGGAACTCATGGTATGGCGGCTACAATGTCGAAACCACTGACTATGACGCGCAAGGCCGAGTCGTGCGCAGCCAGGCCTATGGCGGCGACGTCACGACGACGAGCTACAGCTGGTATAGCGGCATCGGGACGGCGGGCCTCGGCACCTTCGGCGGTTGGGT
Source organism: Sphingomonas sp. FW306-1B-B10E (assembly GCF_058782005.1). Taxonomy (NCBI): domain Bacteria; kingdom Pseudomonadati; phylum Pseudomonadota; class Alphaproteobacteria; order Sphingomonadales; family Sphingomonadaceae; genus Sphingomonas; species Sphingomonas sp. FW306-1B-B10E. The sequence continues at coordinate 37,840 of NZ_JBYSXG010000020.1, read as the reverse complement.
CGAGACCACGAGCTACGCGAACGGCCGCAGCAGCACCGAATATTCCGACGTCTTCGGCCACGTCACATATTCGGTCGACCTCGGCGGCCACGGCACAAGCTACACCTATGACCTTGCCGGCCGTATGGTCCAGCGCTCCGGGCTCGAGACGGTCAACTACAATTACCTCAACTCGGGCCTGCTCGGCTCGACGACCAGCGGCTATGGCTCGGCCGCCAGCGCCCAGGCCAATATGGGCGAGACCTATCAGATCAATCGCACCACCTATTCGTACGATGCCGCGGGCAACAGGCTTTCCGAAGTCTACACCGTCGAGAACGGCGGCTGGTACGATTACGGTTGGTGGGAATATGGCTGGGACTATTACGACCAATATTGGGTCTCGAACTGGCAATATTCTAGCTCGGTAACGACCTACCAGAATGCCAGCGCCAGTTACGACGCACTCAACCGCATGGTCAGCTGGAACGAGGGCGGCAGCTACACCGTCCCCGCGGCGAGCATCAGCTACAATTACGACGCCAACGGCAATGTTCGCCGCAGCTACGCGACCTATCGCACGCTCGACCAGAACGGCAATGCATCGGGCGGCGCGAGCGTACAGGATTATTGGTATCGCTACGACAGCATGAACCGCGTGGTCACGGCCAAGGGGCAGCAGGCCGGCGGGCAGATCATGCGCGGCTATCAGGGCACCGACGTCGTCTACAACCAGGCCGGAGAGCGGGTGCAGTCGTCGCGGACGAGCGGGGCGACCGCTTCGGTCTACAACCCCTATTATTATTACGATCCCTACGACCCCTATTATTACGGTGATCCGTACAATTACATCTATTATGATGCGGAGAGCCGTGAGGACTATACGTATGATGCTGACGGGCATCTATCGACGGTAAGCGTCGCGCAGAGCGGCTATTACGACAATGGCGACGGCACGATCACCGTCACCGCGCCAGCCGCGACCGGCGATCTCAAGGCCAATTATTACTACGATGGCATGGGGCGGCTGAACCGACAGATCGACTGGCTCTATGGCGGCGTGGCCGCCTACGACAACACGACCTATTACAATGACAAGGGCCAAGCCTATTATGTGACGACCGTCCAGCGCCAGGGCGGGGACACGATCACCACCTATAGTTCGACCGATTACGGCTATGGTTCGAACTATGCGCTCGGCGCCGCGGTGAGCACGTCGGTTTCGACCTACAAGAACGGCGGCTATCAATATTACGCGACCAGCGCCAACAACTACATCTGGTACGCCAGCGCGGTTCAGTCGAGCGTCACTTATTCCCAATCCAACCAGGCGACGCAGACCAGCTATTTCTATTATACCGCCGCCGGACAGCTGAACTCGATCTATGTAGCGGACGGCCGCCCGCATACGATCACCTTCACCAACGACATGAACGGCCAGGTGATCCGTCGCGATGAGAGCGACTATAACTACTCGCTCGGCGATCCGCACGAGGTCTGGTACCGCTTCGGCGGCAAGCAGCTCGGCTATGTCGGCAACAACGGCACGCTGAATACCGACTATCAGACCTCGATCGGCAATCGCACGATGAGCGCCGGAACCGGCGCCTTCCAGTTCGGCTCGAGCTACGGTTCCGCCTACGCCGACTTCGACCAGAATTTCCAGGCGATCACCAGTTACAGCCAAGGCTCGTCGGGCGGCGCCTATACGGTTCGCCAGGGCGATACGCTGGCGAGCATCGCCGCGAGCCTGTGGGGCGACAGTTCGCTGTGGTATACCATCGCCGAAGCGAACGGCATGTCCGCGGCGAGCGCCCTCACCGAGGGGCAGGCGCTGACCATCCCGTCGGGCGTGCAGCGCAGCGCACACAACGCGTCGACCTTCAAGCCATACGATCCGGGCGAAGTGATGGGGGACACCAGCCCCACCACACCCCAGCCGCAAAAGGCATCGTCCAAGAAGAACAAGTGCGGCGTCTTCGGGACGATCCTGCTGGTGGTGATCGCCGTCGCCGTGACCGCGCTGACCTATGGCGCACTCGGTGGCGCGGCATTGACCGGCATCCAGGCGGTAGGCGCGGGTGCGCTTGCCGGTGCCGCCGGGTCGGTGGCCAGCCAGGCGGTGGGCGTCGCGACGGGCATCCAGGACAAGTTCAGCTGGAAGGGCGTGGCGCTCGCAGCGCTCGGCGGGGCGGTCGGCGCCGGCGTGGGCGAAGTGCTCGGCAAGGGCTCGATGCTCGGCAGCCAGTTCGTCGGCGACGCGGTGCGCGGGGCGGTCGGCAGCCTGGTTACCCAGGGCGTCGGCGTGGCGACCGGGCTCCAGGACCGGTTTGATTGGGCCGGGGTGGCGGCTGCTGGGATCGGCGCGGCCGCGGGGAACGGTTTCGCCCGCGGCGTGCTCAAGGTCGAGCCTGGACGCTGGGCGAGTGGCGCGACCGGCTATGCGCAGCAGGCGGCCACCGGAATGGCGGGCGCGATCGCCGGCGCGGCGACGCGCAGCCTGATCAACGGTTCCGACTTCGGCGACAATGTCCTCGCCGCTCTGCCCGACGTGATCGGCTCGACGATCGGCAACATGGTCAGCGACGCAGTCAACAATGCCGTCGTCGCGCGCAAGGTGAACCATGTTCTCGAGGAAACCGGGCTGGCGACCGAAGACCCCGGCGACAACCAGGTGTCGCGCGACGTCATTCGCCGCTTCCTGCTCGCCGGTGGCACCGAGGCGCAGGCTATCGAATTTGCGTCGGATGACAGCATCAATCTCGGCCTGCGGCAATGGGATGCCACGCGTGCCGGCGGATTGAGCGAGGACGAGTCGGCGCGGCGGCTTGAGGACACGATCCAGCGTTCCGAGCAGCGCCGCGCGGCTGAGACTCGCCGCGCCGCGGCATCGGCTGGCGGCGCCGTCACGGATGGCACAGGTAGCGCGGCCGATCAGGCGGTCGCCGAGACCCAACTCGCCGAGGTTGTGGTCATCGGCTACCGCCGCGGTCCGGGCGGCAGCGACATCGGCGCCAATGCCGTGTCGGGCGGGATCAACGTTCTCGACGGTCTGACCGGCTTCTACGATCGGCACCCGATCATCGCCGAGCTCGGCTTCGAGGCCACGCGGACGGTGTTGACCGGCGGACCGGTCAAGGCGCTCGTCCGACGTGCCGCGGACGTGGCGCTGGACGGGGTCGCGGACCAAGTCTCCGAATTCGCCGCCACCCGGGCGACGCCGTTCCTCACCAATTTGGCCGCGGACCTCGGCTGGGAGCTCGACGTCAACGTGCTCGGCGCGTCCATGTCGATCGGCGCGCCCGAGATCGGCACCGGCGGCGGCCAGCTCACCGGTGCGGTGGTCGGCACCGTCATGGGCGACGGCCTCGAGTCGGTCGTCAAGCGCGGCCGCAACATCCGCAATTTCTTCGACCCGATCCGCCGCATCAACGGCCGCCGCGTGCCCAATTACCGCTATGCTGGCCAAACGTTCGAACTGAGCGGGCCGCTGGGCGGCAAATACCCCCACGGCGTCCCGTTCAACATCCAGGGCTTCCCCGATTTCGCGCGCTATCAGATCCGCAGCGTCAGGATCGATCTGACCGGTGTCGATCGCCGCGACTTCGCCCTGGCGGATCGCGCCGCGGGCTATACCCGGGCCAACCCGCGGCCGGCAGGTTACACTTGGCATCACGACCATGATCTGGGCACAATGCGGCTGATCCCGACCGACCTGCACGACGCGGTTCGGCATGCCGGGGGACAGGCGCTGTACAGGGAACGCAACCGCTGATGGAAATCTCGGGATCGATGGGGCCGGGCAGCGAGGCGGAAATCGCTGCGATCGAACAGGCGACGGGTTGGGCGCTCCCCGACGCGTATCGCGCCTTCCTGCTGGAGCATGGCGGCGGCCAGCCCTTTCCCGATTCGTTCGACTACGCCGACGGGTCGGAGGGCTCGACGGTCGACCTGCTCTATTATGCGGTGCCGCCGGAGCGCGACTATTCCGCGATCCGCAACATCCGCAAGGTGTTCGCCGATGCGTTGCCGGCCGAGCTGTTGGCGATCGGCAGGGATCCCGGTGGCAACCAACTCTGCCTGGTCGGTCAAGGCGCCCGGCGCGGGGCAATTCTGTTATGGGACCACGATTATGGCGAGGTGACGCTTTCCGAAAAGGATTTCACCGAGGGAGGGGTGCGACTGATCGCGCCCGATTTCAATGCGTTTCTGGACGGACTGTTCGAATTCAGTCTCGACGATTGACCGGACGCGCTGACTTTGCGACGAATCGGATTTTCCACGTTGACTTGTGCAGATTTTTGCTAATCCGGCTGAGGTTGCCCGCGGATAAACCATCGAAGTCGCGCAGAAATCCGCGATTCGGAAGTACAAAAAAGTTTTTCGGTTAGTTCGCTGAATAGGCGCTTGACGACACTCCTACGACTCTGTTTCATTACGAACAGGGCGGGGGAGAGTAAATGTCAGGGGTCCTGGAGTCGGCGACGGCGATATTGAGCGCCTCAGAGAGACGACTCGAAATCGCTTCTCGTAACATGGCGAACATATCCACGCCTGGTTACAAGCGCAGCATCGGTTTCTCTGACATATTGGCATCCGCAGAAGGCGCAATTAATGTCATTCCGCTTAGGGAGTGGCATGATTTCTTGCAGGGTAAGTTGATTTCGAGCGGAAATCCGCTGGATTTGGCAATCGACGGCGCCGGATTGCTGGCGGTCCGGGCCGGCGAACGCATTCTGTACACGCGGCAGGGCCAGTTCCGTATGGGCGCGGAAGGGCAGGTGGTTTCACCGCAAGGCTATGTTTTGCAGCAAGCGGGCGGCGGCGACCTCGTGATCGAAAACGCATCGGTCAAGATCGTCGACGACGGCACAGTGCTCGATCAGGGGCGCGCGATAGGTCGGATCGGAGTCTACGCATCGCCTGACGCGACTGGGCTGCGCGCGATCGGGGAATCGCATTTCATTGCCGAAACGCCGCTGGAGGAGGCACGCGAAGCGGGACTTCGCCAAGGCATGCTCGAGAGCTCAAACGTATCCATGGGTGACGAGATGGTCACGGTGATGGGGGCAATGCGCCAAGCCGAGAGCGGTGCCCGATTGGTCCAGGTCTATGATGAGCTGATGGGCAAGGTGCTGACTGCGATGGGAGGTGGACGGTGAGCGACGCATTCTATGTTGGCTCGATCGGGCTGCAGACGCAGCAGCGTGCGCTCGACGCCCTCGCCAACAACATCGCCAACGTGAACACGCCGGGCTTCAAGCGGTCCGAAGTCCGCTATGCCGACGTGGTAATGCGGCGCGCCGATATCGAGGCGGCGGCGACGACCGCAACCGATGCCGATCCTACGTTGGTCTCGGGTGTCACGCTCGATGCGCAGTTCATGCTCAACGAGCAGGGTGAGATCGAACGGACGGGCCGATCGATGGACATAGCCATCGAAGGCGCCGGGTTTATAGAGCTGATGGGGCCTGCCGGACAGGCACTCCTCTGGCGCGGCGGCGGCCTCAAGGTGAACGAGGACGGGCTGCTCGCGACCGACAAGGGAGTCGCGCTGCGCGCCGCGATCACGGTCCCGCACGACGCGACTGCGATCGCGATCGGCAGCGACGGGGTGGTCCGGGCGACGGTGTCGGACTCGGCCGAAGCGGTCGAGCTCGGCCAGATCCAGCTGGTCAAAGTCGATGATGCGAGCGGCGTCGTCCGCCTCGATGGCGGGCTCTACCGCGCGAACGAGGACACGCAGCTCAACGAGGCGCAGCCGGGTGAAGACGGAGTCGGATTGCTCGTCCAGGGCGCGATTGAGCGCTCGAACGTCGCGCTGACGGACGAGATGGTCCGGTTGATGCTGGTGCAGCGTGCTTATGCCGCCAATGCGCAGATCGTGCAGGCGGCGGATCAACTTATGGGTGTGATCAACGGCCTTCGGCGGTAATCATGTTGAATTTGTTGTGGACCTTTGCGCTTGCTGGAGCGGCGTGCTTCGAGGCGGCGCGACCATTGTCTGCGGATGCGCTGATCGCCCCCGCGGACGTCGTGGTCGTCGTATGCGATCCGGCGCGTCCGGCCGCACCAGTGCGCTATGACCGCGCGGCACGCGGCTCTCGTCCCGCTACGGCGCTGCCTGCGGGCGGCTATCTCGGCCGGATCGCGCTGTCGGTCGAGCGCGGTGTCGAGAAGGGCGCGGCGCTGACGCTGCGATCGTCGGCCGGCCCGATCGTCATCGAGCGCGGCGTGACGGCGCTCCAGCCGGGGCGGTCGGGCGAGCGAATCTTCGTGCAGGATGCGGCAGGCGCGGTGTTCGCGGTCGAGCTCCGGCTCGCTCCTGAGGCTGGGCAATGAACGCGGCGCTCGGCGCGGCCGGGCTGGCGTTGCTGCTCGCCACCGCGCCGGCCATCGCTCAGGACCTCTATCAGGCCGGCAGCTGGCCGGCGCTCGCTTCCGATCGTCGCGCCTCGGCGCCGGGCGACGCGATCACTGTCGTCATCCTCCAGAGCGCTGAGGCATCGAACACCACCCAGTCGTCAAGCAGCCGTTCGACCAGTCTCAGCGGCGGCCTGCGTGCGGGCGGAGTCGACGAGAGTGGCCAGCTGAGCCTGGGCGGCGGGTTCAGCGGTCGCGGCGAAACGCGCCGCAGCGATCGGCTGGTAGCGCAGCTGAGCGTGACGATCGAAGGCGTGCTACCCAATGGCGACTATCGCATCGTCGGTCGCCAGCAGATCCACGTCAACGGCGAGGACACGGTGATCGGCGTGCGCGGCCGGGTCCGCCCCGCGGACATCTCGGCCGAGAACAGCGTCCTATCGAGTCGCATCGCCGATGCCCAGATCGATTATAACGGTAAAGGCTTCGTGTCGCGTAGCGCCAAGCCGGGGCTGATCGGCCGACTGTTCAGCCTGTTGGGGTTGTTGTGATGGGCAGGCTCGCGCTCGCCGCCTTTGCGATCGCGTTGAGCATCGCCGTGGCCGCCCCGGCGATGGCGCAGCAGGTGCCGATCAAAGGGCTCGGCCGGTTCGGCGGATGGCGCGACAATGCGCTCGTCGGCTATGGCTTGGTCACCGGGCTGTCGGGCTCGGGAGACACCCGCCGCAGCGGGGTGACCCGACAGGCGATGCGCAACATCCTCAACCGGCTGGGTACCAACGTCACCGACGACCAGATCAGCAGCCGCAACGTCGCAGTGGTGATGGTTACCGCAGTGCTGCCGCCCTCGGCCAATGTCGGCGATCGCATCGACGTCACCGTTTCCTCGATCGGCGATGCGCGCAGCCTCGCCGGCGGCACGCTGATCATGACGCCGCTGCTCGGACCCGACCAGCGCGCTTACGCGCTTGCTCAGGGTGCGCTGGTCGTGGGCGGCTATCGCTTCGAGAGTGAGCTCAATCAGCAACAACGCAACTATCCGACCACCGCAGTGCTGCCGGGAGGCGCGACGATCGAGTCCGCAGTCGAGTCGCGGCTGATAGCCAGCGAGGGCGAGCTGTCCTTCCTTCTCGCCAATCCGAGTTTCTCGACGGCACAGCGGATCGCCGAGCGGATCTGCGAAAGGCTGGGTGCCGGCGCCGCCTGGGCGCGCAATGCGGATGAGGTACGGATCCGCTTCACGCGCAGTCCGGGCGATGTCGCACCGTTCGTGGCCAGCATCGAGAATCTGATGGTCGAGCCGGACATCCAGCCACGCATCGTGATCAACGAGCGGACCGGTACGGTTGTCGCCGGACACGACGTGATGATCTCGAGCGTCGTTGTCGCCCAGGGCGACATTAAAGTGACCGTGACTGCCGAGAATACTGCCTCACAACCAGGCTTCTATTCTGGCTTCGCCAGCGACGTACGGAGCCTGATCGTCACAAACACTAAGCTGGAGGTGGCGCAGGGCGCTGCCGACGCGACGTTCCGCTTCCCCAACACGTCGGTTGCGGATCTCGTCCAAGCCCTGTCGCGCGCTCGCGTCGACACGCGCCGCATGATCGGCGTGCTGCAGGCGATCAAGGCCGCCGGCGCGCTCCATGCCGAAATCATCATCCAATAGGTGCGCCAATGGACACGATCGCTCCCCTGCTGATTGCGAAGGCGCTGGACGGGCTCCACGCCCGGTACCGCGTCACCGCGGAGAATATCGCCAACGCCAACACGCCCTCCTATCGCCCGCTCAGCGTCAGCTTCGAGGAGAGCCTGGAGGCTGCGGCGCGCGAGGGCGCGCAGGCGATCGCGCACGTTTCGCCGCGCACCAGTCTGGCCCGGCAATCCGGAGTCGTCGGCTCGATGCGGCTTGATCTTGAGATCGCCACCGCCTCGCAGACGGCGATGCGATACGCGGCTTTGATCGACATTCTCGGCCGCCGAATGGCCATCGGCCGGGCGGTGATCGCAGGGGGGAATTGATCCGATGGACGCAGTGCAAATCAGCCGAACCGGCCTCGACGTCGAGTGGCAGCGGCTCCAGGTCATCGCGCAGAACCTCGCCAATATGAACACCAGCCGCACAGCCTCCGGCGAGGCTTATCGGCCAGTCCGGCTGCTGTCCGGCCCCAAGATACGCTTCTCGAAGCTCGTCGGTCAGGGCGAAGTGGCCGCAGCACCGGCGGGCGTCGAGGTGGTGGGCCTCGAGCCGATGGTGGGCGGCGTGCGCCGCGTGCGCGAGCCCGGCAATCCCCAGGCGGATGCCGACGGCTTTGTGAGCTATCCCGATATCGATCATGCGGCCGAGATGACGCTGATGATCCAGACTTCGCGCGCTTATGAGGCAAACCTGACGGCAATGTCTTTTGCGCAGCAAATGTATTCGCGCGCGATCGAACTGGGCAAGCAGGCGTGAGCCCGGTCGAGGCGATCGCCGCGGCCGGCGCCGACGCTGCGCCGATGGCCTTGCGGGTCGGGGGCGTCCCGGCGCAGATCGCCCAGCCGACTGCCGGATTCGGCGAAGTGCTGATGGCGGGGCTTCGCGGCGTGGACGCCAAGATCGCCACCGCCGACAAGCTCGTCCAGCAATTCGCGGTCGATGACTCGGTGCCGGTCCACCAGGTCACGATGGCGATCGAGGAAGCGCGGCTGTCGGTCGAACTCGCTATGCAGGTCCGGGCGCGCCTGCTCGAGGGCTATCGCGAACTGATGAACATGCCGCTATGAGCGACGCCGCCTCTCCCGCACGGCCTGGTGTCAACCGCCAGCTCCTCCTGTTCGGCGCGTTGTTCCTGCTCTGCGCGGGGGCATTGGCCATCGGCTACTTTTTGTTCCTGCGGCCCGATTACGTGGTGCTCGCACAAGATCTTCGCCCCGCGGACGCCGGCGCCGTCGTTGCCGAACTCGACAAGCGCCGAGTAGACTACAAGCTCAAGGACGGCGGGACCACGATCCTGGTACCGAGCGACCAGGCCGACGCGACCAGGCTGGCGATCTCGGGGTCTGACGCCATGGCGCGCGGCCAGATCGGCTTCGAGCTCTTCAACAAGTCCGATATGGGGCTGACCAACTTCGCGCAGAAGATCAATTATCAGCGCGCATTGCAGGGCGAGCTCGTCCGCACCATTACCCAGATCGCCGGCGTCGAGAGCGCGCGCGTGCATCTCGGCCTGCCGGAGCGGGCATTGTTCCGCGGTGATCGCACCGAGCCCACTGCTGCGGTCACGCTGACAATGCGTCCTGGATTGACCGCGGATCCGGCGCGCGTGCTCGGCATCCAGCAATTGGTCGCTGCGGCCGTCCCAGACCTTCCCCAGTCGCGAGTTGTCGTGCTCGACGCCGATGGCCGAGTGATCAGCGTGGTGCCCGAGCCGACCGGGAATGCCGACTCGATGCTCGACGAACAGCATGCCATCCAGGCTTATTATGCCGCGCGGGTGCGCGCGGCGGCGGAGCCGCGAATAGGCGGGCAGCGCTTCGCCGTGCGCGCGCTGGTGCTGCCGATCGCCAGCGGTGGCGCCGCCGCGGGTGCCGATTGGGCGCCGAGCGGCGAAGGGGCGTCGCGCAACTTCCGCCTGCGCATCCTGATCGTGACGGCAGTCCCGCTTCCAGGCGAAGATCAAGCGGCGCTCCGCGACGCGATCGCGCGAGCGGTGGCGTTGGATCCGACACGTGGCGACGACATGGCCTTCGAGGTCGGCCCGGTCGATCCGGTGGCAGCACCGGCGGCGGTGGCAGCCAATCAGGCTGCGCCGGCGCCGGGCTATGCCGCCCCTGGTGCGGCCGCGCTCCCCGCCTCTCCGCCCACGGCCGGCGCCGGCTGGTTCTGGGTGCTGGCCCTGGCCGCCTTCCCGGTTCTCGCCGGAATGTTCTTGTTGCGCCGGCGCGGTGGAACCGCGTTCGACGGTGCGGAGCACGAGGCGTTCGCGGGGCGGCTGCGACGCCAGTTGAACCTTGCTGAGGGGACGCCCGATGCTGCTCGTTGAGGATGGCCTCCCACTGCTGATCGAGCAACTCGACGCCATGCCGCCGCGCGACCGCCGGGCGATCCTGGCGCACTTGTCCTCGGACGAGCGTCGGCGTCTGTCGCGCTTGCAGCGAAGCCTGTCCGCCGAGCCTGCGCAAGCGCCGGCGGACGATCTGCAGGCAAGATACTCCGCCGATGTCGCGGACCGCATTTCGGCGCTGCGCGAAGGTCGCGAGGATGGCCTGACAGACGCGACGCGCGATGCGCTGCGCAAGCTGCTCGGCATCGCGCCGTCGACAAGGGCGCTCCAGGCACGCACACCGTCGCTGATGGATTCGCTCAGCGGCGCGCTACGCCGTGGCCGAGGTGGGGCGTGAGCGCGATCCTCCGCCGCGACCGCGCCGGGATCGTACAACCCTTCGAGCATGATCCTCGTCCGGTCGGCCCGGTGGTGCCCCGCCCGGATCCGCGCGATCTCGAATGCGAGCGCCTGGCGGCACGGATCGCCGAGCTCGAAGCGGCGATCGAGGCTGCCGAGAATGCCGGCGGGAAAGCAATCGCGGCGGCACGTGCAGAGGGCGAACGTGCCGGCCTGGCGCGCGCCGAGGCGCGCGAAGAAGAACGGATCGCGGCGCTTCGCGACGGCATCGGCGGCGCATTGACGGCCTGGCAGACGCGATTGGACGGCCTCGACGTTCTAGCGGCCCAACTCGCCGAGGCGGCGCTTGCCAAGCTGTTCGAACCGCACGCGGATTTGGCCGAAGCGGTGGGGCGCAGGCTGGGACGGGAAATTCGCGCGCTTCGCAAGGCGAGCATCGTCACCATTCATGTGAGCCCGCGCGACTTCGCCGATCCGGCGGCACGCGCCGCGGTGGCAGGCGCGATCGCCGATGAGGGGGGCGCCGTGACGGTAGAGACGGATCCGGAGCTCGACACCGGCGCCTGCCGCATAACGTGCCGCATGGAGCAATATGATCTCGATGTTCGCGCCGATTGGGCTGCGATCCGGACTTTGCTGACGGCGCTCGGGACTGCCGACGCGTGACCGCGCACCCGTTCCTCGGGCGGATCGCTGCGGTCGAACTGGCGCGGCCCTACGGCGTCGTACGCAAAGTCGCGCCAAGCTATTTCGAGGCATCGGGCCCTGCTGCGACGATCGGCGACATCTGCACGATTGAAGACGGTGCGGACGGGACGCTGCCGATCCTCGCCGAGGTGGCTGCGGCGGACGAGGCTGGGCTGCAGCTGATGCCCCTGGAGCAGGATCGTCCGGTCCGTCCGGGTGCGCGGGTCTATTCGCTGCCGCTCGGCGCGGACTGCGCCGTGGGAGACGGGTTCGCCGGGCGGGCAGTGGACGCGCTGGGACGGCCGATCGACGGCCGGGGGGCGATTGCCGCGCAGGACCGAGCGCCGATCGGTGGTACCGTACCGCGTCCGCTCGAGCGTGCGGCATCGGCTGAAACTGTCGTCACCGGCATTCGCGCGATCGATGGGCTGCTCACCTTGGGCAAGGGACAGCGGATCGGCATCTTCGCCGCCAGCGGCGTAGGCAAGACCAGCCTGCTCGAACAGCTCGTGCGCCAGGTCGAGAGCGATCGCTGCGTATTGTGTCTCGTCGGGGAACGTGGTCGCGAAGTCGAAGGCTTTTGGCGGGCGCTGGATGGCCGCAAGGATCGGGAGCGCTTCGCGATGGTCGCGGCGACCTCCGACGCCAGTGCCGCGCTCCGGGCGCGCAGCGTCAATCTCGCGCTCTGCCTCGCCGAATATTGGCGCGATCGCGGCGAGCATGTCGTCGTCTTCGTCGACTCGGTCACGCGGCTCGCAATGGCCTTGCGGGAGGTCGGCCTCGCCGCGGGCGAGCCGCCGACGGTCCGCGCCTATACGCCGAACGTGTTCGCGGCATTGCCGAGGCTGGTCGAGCGTTGCGGCGCGGTGCGTGGCGGCGGCGCGATCACCGCCGTGCTCTCAGTGCTGAGCGAGACCGACGACATCGACGATCCGATTGTCGAGACGATGAAGTCCCTGCTCGATGGGCACATCCTGCTTTCGCGCAAACTGGCCGAACGCGGACATTTCCCGGCGATCGACGTCGCGCGGAGCATCAGTCGACAGGCGTCGCGCCTGATGGGATCGGCGCATACCGCGGCTGCCCGGGAAGCCGTCGCCATGCTCGCCGTCTTCGAAGAGGCGCGGCTGCTCATCGAGAGCGGCATGTACAAGAGTGGATCGAGCGCCGAGATCGACCGAGCGATCGCGCTGCGCGAGCGGCTTGCAGACTTTCTCCAGCAGCGCCAGACCAACAGCAATGCTTTGGCGGACACGGTGTCGGCGTTGTGCGCGGCGACGGCGGGGGAGGCGCGGCGTGGCTAGGCACCATGCGAGCGCGCTCCTCGCGCGGATCGAAGCGCTTCGATTTGCAGAGCGCGCCGCCGCCCTGACCGCGGTGATGGACGCCGTGTCGGCGGAACACTGCGCGCAGCAGGACAAGGCCGATGCGGACACCGCCTGCGCGGCGGCGTTCTCTCGGTGGCAGAGCGAGGTGGAGAGCCGCCATTTCTCGCCCGAGCTCGCATCGGCGCTCGGCGCAGAAGCCAATCGGAATGTGACTTTGACGGAAGGTGCAGGCGCTGCGCTCGAAAGTGCCAATGCAGAGCGCCTGGCGTGCGAGTCGTCCTGGCATCAGAGCGAGGCGCGCTGCCGCCAGTCTTCCGCAATGCTGCAATCCAGTCGCCGTGCCGAAGCCCGGCAGCGCGCCCAGCGGGCGACCGACATCGCTGCGGATCGGGCGACATTCTTGTGGAGCCGTACATGATCGAAGCCGCGCCCGCAGGTTCCGGCGTGCTGCCGCGCGCCGAAGTGACCTCCGAGCGGCGCAGCGAAGAGGCGCAAGTCGAATTCGCGGCATATTTGGGCGTGCTGCCCGCGGCGATGCGTGACCCGAGCGCGGCAGGGCCGACCACGGATGATCGTGGCGTGCGGCTGGCCGAAGCCCAACGCTTCAACGAGGACGGCTGGTTCGGAACGCCGGTTGCCGCCGACGGGGCGGAACCTTCCCACAGGGAGGCGGAGCCTCCGGCCGCGTTGCCGCCGCGGGCCGACGACGGCTTACCGCCGCAAAGCTGCGAGACCGATCACTCGTCCCGTTTGCCTGCCGCTGCCGAAACTGCGTCGGAGCGAACGACGCCTGCGAGGGCTGCACAGGCGAATGCCTTCCTGCCTGCGCGGACATCACTCGCGTCGTCCGGCTTGACCCCGGCGGCTTCGACGGCGGAGCGCCACGCGGCAATGCCGGCCGATGGCGGCGAAGAGGTCGCACCTTCACCCGCCAGCAAGCGCATGCTTGCGCAGGCGGCCGCCCGTGGCGCGCAGTCGGCGACACGCGTGGCGCTCAGCGAAACCGAGCAGGGAGTTCGAGTTGCGGTCGCGACCGATGCGCTGCCGGCGGAGGAACGCCAGCGGCTTCGCGACGAGATCGCCGCGCTGCTCGCCCGGCACGGCCTCTGGACCGACGGCATCCGGATCGTCGCGCGACCTGCGCCGCATGCTTCCTATCGGGGTAACAAGTGATGCAGACCGCACCAGTGACCGCCGCGGACGGCACCGCCAATCCTCAGCAAACCGCGCAAAGCGCCGATCAGGCCAGCAATGCGTTCGGGCTCAGCTTCGAATCGCTGCTCAAGATCATCCTGACCCAATTGACCTATCAGGATCCGCTCAAGCCGATGGATAATTTCGAGTTCGTCTCGCAGCTCGCCCAATTCTCGCAGATCCAACAGGGCCAGACGATGAACGACCGGCTCGAGCAGCTCGTGTCGGCGCAGGCGACCAGCCAGGCAACCGGGCTGCTCGGCAAGCAGATCGACGTGCCTTCCGGCGCCGCGACCCTGTCTGGCAAGGTGATAGCGGTGTCGTTCCAGGGCGGCGTTCCCAGTGTCACTATCGAAACGTCGGACAAGCGGACCGTCAGCAATCTCGCCATCAGCAGCATCACCCAGATCAGGTAGGGGACAGGGCCATGTTCGGTGCCATCTATATCGGGCTCAGCGGCATGAACGCTTATTCCAAGGGCCTTCAACAGGTGAGTAACAACGTCACCAACCTCAACACCTCGGGGTTCAAGAGCTCGATGGTGTCGTTCCAGAATTATTACGGCGTGACCGACGGCGGCGGCATGTCCTATTCGCCCGGAAATAACGGCGACGGCCACGGCGTCGGTCTCGGCGAGTCTCATATCGATTTCAAGCAGGGCGAGCTGCGACAGAGCGACCGGGACCTCGACCTCGCTGTCGACGGCACGGGCTTTCTTGTGCTGCTGAACGGCGACGAAACGCTCTACGCCCGCACCGGCAGCTTTGAAGTATCGCAGGACGGCTATATCGTCCTGTCCGGAACCGACTATCGCCTCGCCGCGCTCGACTCGTCGAACCACCCGGTGGCGCTTTCCGTAGATAGCGCGCGGGCCAGCCCGCCGATCGCCACCACGACGGTGAAATTCTCGCAGAACCTCTCGTCGACGGGCACGAGCTACGCGGTGAGTGATCTCACCGTATACGACGCCAAGGGCACGGCGCACGTGTGGAAAGCCTCGTTCGCCCGCGAAAGCGCCGAGTGGAAGATCACCGTCACCGACGAAAAAGGCGCGACGATCGGCGAGACCAAGGCGCTCAAGTTCAATAACGGCATCATCGACCAGAGTACGGCGAAGCTCGACTTCAAGGATGCCGCCAACGACCTGACCGTGACCTTCGACTTCTCAACGGGAGTGACGTCCTATTCGTCCGGCGAGGTCTCGACGCTGAGCAAGACCTCGATCGACGGACAGGGGCTGGGCACGCTCACCACGATCGTCGTTGACGAGAAAGGGCGCCTTCAGCTCGGCTATTCCAATTCGCAGAAGAAGGCGCTCGGCACGATCGCGCTCGCCGACTTCCGCGACCCGCAGGAGCTTCAGCAGCGCAACGGCGGGCTCTTCGTACAGGCCGGAACGGGCAGCCGCGAACTGCTCAACAGTGAAGATTCGCGCGTCGGCAAGGTGGTTTCCAAGCGGATCGAAGCGTCGAACGTCGACCTGTCGGCGGAATTCGGTGACCTCATCCTGATTCAGCGCGGCTTTCAGGCTGCATCGCAGATCGTCAGCGTCTCCAACGACATGATCCAGCAGCTCTTCGGCATCCGAGGGCAAGGGTGAGCGATCCGCAACCCTGGCTGCCTCCTGGCGCCGCCACGGATGCCGCAGACGCCGCACTCGCGGAGTTGTTCACGGCCTGGGCGCGGCATTGGTTTGCCGGCGCGAGCGGCGACACGCCGACGCTGCGGCGCGCCGAGGCGGACGCGCTACGCGCCGCCGGCGAGTGGCTGCGCACTGGGGAGGTCGCGATCGGCATTCCCGGCGGCGGAAAGGGTGCGGCCGGCGCTCTCGCACTGGGCGTCCGCAAGCGCGCGGGGGACCGCACCGATGCCGATCGCGCGCTGCTCGCGCAGCTCGGCGAGGAAGGCCTCCGCGACCTCTGCATCCGCGTCGCCAAGCTTTGTGCGCTGCCGCCCGAGACTCGATGGGCCGAGGCGGTGACGCCTCCCGCTCCCAACACGGTCCTCTATTGGGTGGAGCTCGGCGGTGGTGGCGACCCGATGGTGGTGCTGCTCGCGCTGCCGCCGGCCGCGCTTGCCCGTCTCGTATTGGCCGGCATGCCGTCGGAACCGCGACGGGCGCCGCTCGCCAGCGCGGAGGCGGCACTCGCGCCAACTGCCCTGCGCCTGTCGGCGGTCCTCGGCCATTGCGAAGTCACGCTGGCGGAGATCTGCGAGCTGATGTCGGGTGACGTCCTCGTGCTCGATCGAGCGATCGGCGAGGCGTTGCCGATCGCCATCGAGCATCTGCCTGCGCGACGCGGTCGCTGCACGGTATCGAAGCAAGGCGACACGCTCGCCCTCCAAATCATCGAAGCTCCTGTTGGATGAAACTCCGTGATTGACCAGAACGATCGTACCGCCAACCCGCCCGGCGAGGCCGCACCGCGCGTCAGCACCAAGCTGATCGAGAATGTCGCGGTGCAGCTCGAAGCCTTTATCGGCGACACGCGCATGACCGTCGCCGAACTCGCGGCGTTGAAGACGGACGCGGTGGTGACGCTCGACGCACCGCTCAATCGGACGGTCGAGTTGCGCCTAAACCAGCAGCCGGTCGCGCGGGGCGAACTGGTCGCGGTGGGCGACAAGTTCGGGGTGCGCATTTCCGAAATCGTCGAATGGCCCGAATGATCAGCATGGTTCTGCGTGCGATTCTTTGTTGCGTATTCGTCTTCGAGGCGACGATGCCGGCCCTGGCCAGGCCCGCCCGGCTTGGCGGTGGTGGTGGTGTCGACGTCCCGCTGCTTCGCATCCTGCTCGCATTGGTGCTGTGCACGATGCTGGCGATCGGCTTCGCGCTGCTGCTCAAGCGCGGCGGCGGGCGGTTCGACCTTGCCGCCGCGAGCAAGCTCTTTGCCAGGCTGCCCGGCGAGCGCCGCATCGAAGTGATCGAGAGTCGCCGAGCGAGCCAGCACGCGGATATCTGCCTCGTGCGGTGCGACGACCGCGAGTATCTGCTGCTCTGCTCCGCGCAACAGCAGCAGATATTGCGCGAGATCGGTCCGGCAGGAGCAGCACCGCAGGCAGAGGCGCAATGATCCGGCGCCTATTGCCCTGTGCTGCCGTTCTGCTGCTGCCGCTTGAGGCGCACGCCGCCGTGCCGGCGCTGGTGCCTGCCGGCATGGGCACCGATGCCGTGCGGACCATGTTGATACTGACGATGCTGGCCGTGGTCCCGGCGATCCTGATCAGCATGACGAGCTTCATCCGCATCGTCGTCGTGCTCTCGATGGTGCGACACGCCTTCGGCATGCCCGAGACGCCGCCCAATCCGGTGCTGGTCAGCCTCGCGCTGTTCCTGACCGCATTCACCATGTCGACCACGTTCGGCGCAGTGAACACGCGTGCGCTCCAACCGTTGATGGCGGGCCGGATCGGCGTCGAGCAGGCGGTGGCGCAGGGCAGCGTACCCCTGCGCGACTTCATGCTTGCTCAGACTCGCGACAGCGACATCGAGGCGATCTATGCGATCGCCAAGACTCCGGTGCCCGACCGGCCCGAGCAGGTGGAGATCCTCAAGCTCGCGCCGGCATTCATCCTCAACGAGCTCCGCGTCTCCTTCACGATCGGGTTCGTCATCCTGCTGCCGTTCCTTCTCATCGACCTCGTCGTCGCCAGCATCCTGCTGGCGCTGGGGATGATGATGGTGCCGCCCGCGACGATCTCGCTGCCGATCAAGATATTGATGTTCGTGTTGATCGACGGCTGGGGGCTGATTTTGCAGGGCGTGCTCGGCAGCTTCCGATGACTCGGCTGCCGCAATCGGGACTGGAGCTGATCCTCATCCCGCCGCGGGTGGAGGCATCCCTATGGCGCCGGTTGCGCTACGAACGGGAGCTGCGCTGCCGCGAACAGATATTCACCCGCTACCGCGCGCTCGCGCGCGCTATTGCCGCCCGTCAGCTGCGCGCCCGCCCGCGCAACGGCGTCGAACTGCCCGACATCGAGCAGTTCGCCTATGAGGGATTGCTGATCGCAATCGACCGATACGATCCCTTGCGCGGAATCCCTTTTGCCGCGTTTGCGCGACGACGTATCCTGGGCAGCATCTTCGATGGCGCGTCGAAGATGAACGAGATCGACGCGCAATATAGCTATAGTCGCCGCCAGGAAGCCGACCGCGTGCGATCCCTTGCCGCTTCGCTGCGGGCTGTCGATGATCCACTGGAGATGCTGGCGACGCTCGCGAGCGGCCTGGCGATCGGATTGATCCTCGGCGACACGCATTTGGTTCTGGCAGAGGATGGCCGCGACCACCGCCCCAATGCGTATGAGACGCTCGCGCGGCGCGAACTACAGGCTCGCCTGGTGCACGAGATCGCGCGGCTTCCAGATCGGGAAGCAGTGATCATTCGCCAGCACTATGAAAACGGTGTTAGCTTCCAGCGCATCGCCGAGTTGCTCGGGGTGTCGAAGGGACGCGTGTCGCAGTTGCACGCCAAGGCGCTCGCCACGCTGCGGAGCCGTGTGGGCAGAAGGAAGGGGTGATCGGAATGTTGTGCAGCGACGAGGAGATGGAGCAACTGCTCGCGGCAATGCACGCGAGTTCGCCGGACGAGCTCGCTTTGGCGGAACGGCTGGTCGAGGCCTATCCCGAAGACCCGCGGCTGCATTTCCTACGCGGATCGATGCTCGCGGGTTCGCAGCGACCGATCGAGGCCCATGCGGCGCTCAGCCGGGCAGTCGAGCTTGCGCCCGATTTTGCACTGGCGCGATTCCAGCTCGGCTTCTTCGAACTCACCTCGGGCGAAGCCCGGCGCGCGCTGGAGACTTGGGAGCCGCTCAACGCCTTGCCGCAGGATCATTATCTCGCCCATTTCGTCTCCGGTCTGCGTCACCTCGTCCAGGATCATTTTGCCGAGACGATCGCCGCGCTCGAAACCGGTATCGCCGCCAATGCCGAGAACCCGCCGCTCAATCGCGACATGCAATTGATCATCAACGAGTGTCGCGATCTCGTCCGCCCCGGCGATGCCGGCGCCACGGAGACATCGGCCACCTCGTTCCTGCTCGACCAGCTCGGCGCGCGCGGGACTACGCATTGATGTCAGCATGACGCGTGTCGGCAACGTCGATCAGGTGCTGCTATTGCTGCGTGAGCAGCTGCAGCGCGCCGGGCACGGCCGCGGCAGCCAGCGCGCTGCGCAGTCGACGCGCCCGGCTGCGGCGCGGCCGATCGAGCGGGCGCGGGCCTTGGCTGCGCTCGACGCGCTGTCGGAGGAGGACGTTCGACGCGCCGTCCTGCGCGGCCTGCTCACTGAGGAATTGGGCGAGGAGCTCGGCGCCGACCCCGGCTTCCAGGGTGTGATCGACGACGTCTTCCGTATCATCGCCGATATGCCGGGTGGAACCGAGCTGATCGACCGCGCAATCGCCCGCCTGCGCGGCGGATAGCGGCGGCTCAGCCCAGTCGAGTTCCCATGCGTGCCAACGCGCTGGCGATAGTGCGGCCCGAATCGTCGATCGGCGTGTGGAGCGCCTTGTCGAATATCCGTTGCGCCTGATCCGCCTTGCCTGCTCCCGCAGCGAGCAGGGTGGCGGCGAGCGCAGCCGAGAAGCATTCGCGGTCCAGGCGCATCGCCACCTCGCATCGCCGCCTTGCTTCGTCGACATCGCCGTCGAGCAGATCGATCACGGCCAGCGAGCCATGGCTTTCGGCGAAGCTGTCGTCCAGCGCGAGCGCAGTTTCGAAGCGGGTGCGGGCGGTCGCTCGGTCGCCGGTGATGAAATATGCCCAGCCGGCTGCGATCCACGAGCCGAGATGCGTTCCGAACAAGGCGGCGCCCTTGTCGATCTCGGCGGCGGCGGTGGCCTTGTCGTCGTCCATCAGGCGCGCGAGTCCGCGACCGACCCATGCGCGCGGCGATTCAGGCGCCCGCGCGAGCGCGGCGTCGAACAGCTGCGCGGCCGTCCCGGGTTCATCATCGTTGAGCGCGAGCGTACCCAGTGCGGCAAGGGCATCGGGATGATCGCCAGCCTGTTCGGCGCACCGGCGGGCCAGGTCGACATCCTCGATGTCGATCGCGAGCGTCGCCACTACGGCGTTGAATCCGCGGTGCTGCGGATGCAGGTCGAGCAGCGCGCGCGCGGCCTCGCCGGCGCCTTCGAAGTCGCCGCGATCGTGCAGCAGCTGGACATAGAGCTGCGCGGCCTGGGGCAGTGCCTCGACCGTCGCTCGATCGAGCAGCGCGATCGCGGCATCGAAATGCCGTAGCATCGCCAGCGACCAAGCATGGTTGAAGCGGACCGCCGGGGCATCTTCACCGCCTTGCGTCAGCGCCTCGAAGCGTTCGGCGGCGACTGCCCAATCCTGCCGGCGCATCGCTGCCAGGCCGGCGAGGTGAAGTGCCGCCGGCGAGAGCGGCGCGATTGCCGCATGCCGATCGAGCAGCGCCTCAGCCTCGCCGAAGCGATCCTCGGCAAAGGCCGCCTCGGCAGTGTCGGCGAGCATGCGAGTGTTGGCCGGATCCTGCTCGAGCAACGCTGCCAGTCGGGCGTAGCGGCCCGTTTCGGCAGCGGCGGCGGAATGCTGGGACATGATCGAAGCCTATCCTTCCAGACGTACCACGTCGAACGATTTGAGATTGATCCGCGTCGGGATCTCGCTGACCGACAGGATCGAGAGCTTGGGGATGCTGCGCCGGGTGAGCGTGCGCAAATGACGCCGCAATTCAGCGCCGCACAGCAGCACCGGGGCGCGGCCCTGCTTGAACATCTCGTCGGCGAGGGGCGAAAGCTTTCTGACAACCTGCTCGGCCAGCCTCGGCTCGACTGCGAGCGAGGTACGTCCGGCATTGGCGCCGATACTGGCGACGATCTGGTTCTCGACCCGCGGATCGAGGCTGAGCACCGCGAGATCGTTGTGGCGACCGCGCAATTGTTCGCAGATTGCGTAGCTCATCCGCTGGCGGACAAGTTCGGTTAGCTCGAGCGGATCCTTCTGTGTGCGTGCCAAGTCGACGAGATGCTCGACGATCAGGTCAAGATTGGCGATCGACACGCCTTCGCCGAGCAGATTTTGCAGCACGCGCTGGACGTCGGACAGTGTCAGCGTGTTGGGGACGAGTTCTTCGACCAGGCCTGGCTGGCGGGTGCGGACATCGTCGAGCAGCGCCGCGACAGTGGCGCGGGTAAGCAGGGTGCTGATCTCACCGCGTACAATCTCGCCGAAATGCGTCACCATCACCGTTACCGGATCGACGATGGTATAGCCCGCCTCGCGCGCCGCGGCCACCATCGCCTCCTCGATCCAGAAGGCCGGCAGTCCATAGGCTGGGTCCGTCGCCTCGATGCCCTCCAGTCGCGTTTTGGCGCTATGCGAGGCGATGGCGAGCGTTCGGTCGATATGGATTTGTGCGGCGCCATAGCGCGCACCGAATAGGCGAATCTCATATTCGTCATCGGCGAGCGTCGCCCCATCGACCATCTTCACGCCCGGGAAGCCGATGCCGAATTCGTGCTCATGGGCGCGACGCAGATTGGTGATCCGCTCAAGGATGACGGCCTCCTCGGCACGCCAGGTCAAAGCGAGCGCTTCGCCGAGCCGGATCTCGAGCGCGGGGACGGGTGTGGCGGCGAGAACCGTCTGGGCGGCCTCTTCGGTTTCGACCGGTGTTGCGGCAGCCGAGCGGCGGATCCGGAACCACGCCAGAAAGGCGAGCACGCCGATGATCGCGATCGGCCATTTGGGCATGCCCGGCATCAACAGCAGCGCGAACAACACCGCCGCGACGATCAGTGGGATACGCGGCTCGGATGCGAGCTGGCGGAACACTTCGGTGCTCAATTGCCGGTCCGCCGCCGAGCGCGTGACGATGATGCCGGTAGCGATCGAGATGATCAGCGCCGGCAACTGGGTGGCGATGCCGTCGCCGATCGTCAGCAGCGTGAAATGCTGGAGCGCCGCCCCCCAGTCCATGCCCATCTGGGTGATGCCGACGATCCAGCCCGCGATGATGTTGATCAGCAGGATGATGATCCCGGCGACCGCATCGCCCTTCACGAACTTGGAGGCACCGTCCATCGCACCGTAGAAGCTCGCTTCCTTCTCCAGCATCTGGCGGCGGCGGATCGCCTCTTTCTGGTCGATCAGGCCCATGTTGAGGTCGGCGTCGATGCTCATCTGTTGGCCCGGCATCGAATCGAGCGTGAAGCGCGCCGCCACTTCGGACACGCGCTGCGCGCCGCTGGTCACTACGACATATTGCACCACGACGAGAATCGCGAACACGACCAGCCCGACTACGAAATTGCCTTGGACGGCGAACGCGCCGATCGAGCCGATCACCTCGCCGGCATTGCCGCCGGTGAGGATCAGGCGGGTCGCGGCGACATTGAGCGACAGCCGGTAGAGCGTTGCGACGAGGAGCAGCGAGGGGAAGGTCGAGAATTCGACCGGCTTGGCGACGTAGAAGGTTAGCAGCATGATCGACAGGCCGAGGCCGAAATTCATGATGATCGCGAGGTCGAGTAGCGGTGCCGGGATCGGGGCGAACAGGATCACCAGGATGGCGATCGTCGCGCCTACCAGGGCCAGATCCTGGTTGTTGCGGTAGAGCTTCTCAAACATTACCTTGCGCCGAGTTGGAGGAGGCGAGGGGAACGGCGGCGGCGCGCTGTCGCAGCTGAATGTACAGCTCGGCCACCGCCTCGAAGCTCTCGTGAGGCACTTCGCGGCCGATGTCGCATCGGCGGAACAGGCTGCGCGCCAGCGCGGGCTTTCGCAAGACCGGGATGCCGCGGCGATGCGCCTCTTCGCGCAATGCCAGCGCGAAGCGGTTGCGCCCCTTGGCTGTGACCGTCGGCGCGTCCATCCGTTCGGCATCGTAGCGCAATGCGACGGCGAAATGCTGGGGGTTTACTACCAGCAGGTCCGATCCCGCGAGCTGGCCGGTACTCTGGCTGGCCTTGACGAACTCCTGGTGCAGTTGCTTACGCTTCGACTTGATCCGGGGGTCGCCTTCGCGGTCCTTGTTCTCGCGAGTCACTTCGCGACGGCTCATCCGCATCTGCTTAGTGAATTCGCGGCGCACGAGGATTTGGTCGAGCACTACGAAGCCCAGCGCGATCAGCACGAAGACGAACAGCAGGCGCAGCGTGACTTCGCCCATCAATCCGGCGAGCCGCTCGCCCTCGCCGGAGATCGCGGCGTAGCGCTGGAGGCTGTCAAGCACGAGCAGGTATGTTGCGGTGGCATAGACGGCGATCTTGGCGACGTTCTTGAGCGTCTCTTTGACCAGCCGGATCGAGAAGAGCCGCTTGAGCCCCTTGGCGGGATTGAGCCGGCTGAAATCGGGCTTGAGAGGATGCGTCGTTAAGATCAGTCCGCGCAGCTGGACGATCTCAAGGAACAGCACGATCACGAGCAGCGTGCCGCCGAACAGCGCCAACGGCTCGACAGCCGCCCAGTAGATTCGCGCGGGCAGCGATGCCGCCTGCTCGGGCTCCGCTGCGCTTTCGATGCCGAGCGCGATCGTCTCGCGCATGAGTTCGGCCAGCCGGCGCGCGACACCTTCTCCGGCAATCGCCTGAAAGGCGGCGACCGCTACCAGTCCGCCCAGGAACCCCAGCTCGAGACTGCGCGCGACCGAGCCCTTTTCACGAGCCTTTTTGAGCTTGAAGGCAGTCGGCGCCTCGCTGCGGTTCTGCTCTTGCTGTTCCGCCATCGCCGCCGCCTCAGCCGTGCTGCGCCATAGTTTCTAGCGCGCTGCGCAGCAGCCGCACGAACAACGCCCCCGACAGTCCGATCGCGATGGGTAATAGCATCAACGTTGCCAGTGCCTTCACCTGGAAGCCGAGCAGCAGCACGTTCATCTGCGGCAACGTGCGCGACATCATCGCGATCGCGAGATCGAGCAGGAACAGGACCAGCAGCAGGGTGCCGGCGATGCCCGTGGCCGCGAGCATCGACGCCCCCATGAAGTGAATCAGCACCGCAGGATCGCCGCCGATCGTCGCGGCGCCGAGCGGCACCTGCTCGATCGACGCCGCCCAGGCGCCGAGCAGATCGGCACCGCCGCCGATCGCGAAGAACAAGGCAGCGCCGACATAGGCAAACAAGGTGCCGACCAACGGCATCTGCGCGCGCGTCGTCGGATCGACCAGTACGGCGAGGCCGTAGCCGGCCTGGATATCGATTGCGCGGCCGGCGGTCAGCAGCGCGGAAAAAGCGAGCTGGAGCGGCAGCGCGAGCCCGATGCCCATCAGCAGCTCTCCCAGGGCCAGCATAGGAAGGCTCTCGGCACGAAAGGCGCCGCGATAGGTGGCCTCGGGATAGGCGGCGACCAGCCACCCGGCGAGGCTGATGCTGAGCACTAGCCGGATAGGGGCGGGAATCCGCATCAGCGTGAACGGTTGTGAGAAGGCGAAAAGTGGCGCGATGCGCAGACTCAGCAGCAGGGTCGCCAACATCTGCGCGCTTATCTCGTCCACAGGATCTCAGCTCGCCAGGCTGGGAATGGCCAGGAACAAGCCGCGGGCGAAATCGGTGATCCGGGCCATCATCCAGGGTCCCAAAGCGATGGTCAGCGCCGCCGCGATCAGCAGCTTGGGGACGTAGCTGAGAGTGATTTCCTGGATTTGCGTTGCGACCTGCAGGACGCTGACGAGCAGCCCGACGATCAACGTCGCGGCAAGCACGGGCCCTGCGACAATGACGCAGTTCCACAACATGTCGTTCATCAAGCCGAGCGCGCGATCCGACTCCATCGATGAGCCCCCTGTCGGCAGCGATTCGCGCTGTTCGGCCGAATCCCCCCGGTCCGGCACGAGCAGCATAATTGCGCAGCGGTCGGCTTCAACAAGAAACTCGGGTGACGCCTCGATTTTTCATCGACGGCACAACGATCTCGCCAGTAATTGAGTAAGTCGATTACAAGTACGAACGCGGCTGAGCCCCTCCCTTGCAAACTCTCGCGGAATGGGTAGGCGTTCGGAATCGAACTCGGGCGAATGGGCTGCTTCCGTGACGGATTGATTCGTGGTCCGTCGCGGAAACCGAGAGACTTTAGGCTGGGCTACATCAAGTTATCGAGTAAGGGTAGGGATTGCCGGGGTCTCGCGTCGCAAAATGCGTGGCGATACTGGCGAGTTCGTCCTGAAAGGACGGGGACTGAGTCCAGCAGCGATATTTAGCCGAAACATCGCCTGATCGGGAGCTTCGCGCCCGGATCTCGGTCATTCTGGTTGGCGACCCGAGCCCCCGAAAGGCGGAGATTCGAACCGACCGCTGACAGGATCGCGAAGATGTGTTAAGCACGGGGCCGTGCGCGCGCTGCTTCCTTTCCTTGCCTGTCTGATACTGGTCATCACCAGCCTGACATCGGTTGCGCACGCAAACGAAGGGCCGAGCGACGAGCTGAGCGCTATCGAACTGGCTGCATGGCATTCGCCCGGCGATGCGGACGAGGTGCCCGCCGACCCGGACAAGGATACGCCACACCATCATACGATCTGCCACGGGCACGATCTCGCCGCCCCGTTTCGTGCGCCTGCCGCCACAGTCGTGACAGGCGAAGTGTGCGCGCCCCGGCCTGCATCGGTGGCAGCAGTCTCCGGCGGCGCATTCGAATCACCGCTTCGCCCGCCCATCGCCTGACCTCGACAAGCTCGCGCGCTTGCGCGTCTGTCCACGTCAGGAGCATCAAGAATGTATCGAATTGCCGCGGCGCTTTGCGTCGCAACGCTCGTAGTCGGCTGCGGCGCGCCCGCGCCCGAACCCGAGCGCGAAGCCGTCGAGACCCACACCGACGGCAGCATCGCGTTGACCGCCGAACAGATCTCGGCCGCGAACATCACCCTTGCACGCCCGACGATCGGAGGTGCCGGCGCCGCGATCGAGGCGCCTGCCCTCCTTGAAAGCGATCCCGATGCCACGCGCATCGTCGCGGCACCGATTGCGGGGAGGATCATCACATTGACCGGCAACCTCGGCGACACGGTCGGGGCCGGGCAAACCCTCGCGGTCATCGAGAGCCGCGAGGCAGCCGGTCTCCAGGCTGACGTGGCCCGGGCGCGGACGCGGTTGGCGCTGGCGCGCAAGACGCTGGACCGGGACGAGACGCTCTACGCTCGCGGATTCCGGCCGTTACGGGAAGTGGATATATCGCGGGCGGCTGCCGATCAGGCGGCTACCGACCTCGCGCTGGCACGCCAGCAGGTCGCAGCTTCGGGAGTAAGGGGCGGGAGCCTCAATCGCATCGTGATCACCTCGCCGATATCGGGCCAGATCGTGACGCGCACGGCTATGCTCGGACAGGTCTTCACCGCCGATGCGCCCGAAACCGAACTGTTCCGGGTCGCGGCGCTGCGGCGGTTGAACGTCGGCCTGGCGATTTCGGCCGGCGACGCCGCCCGCGTCAGGCCGGGAAGTTCGGTCGAGGTGACCGCCCCAGGGCGTACCGGCACCGCGCGCGTACGTTTTGTGTCGCCGACTCTGGATCCGCAAACGCGTCTCGTTCGGGTCATCGCCGATCTCGACAATGCCGGCGGCCGGTGGCGCGCCGGCGAGCCGGTACAGGCTCGTATCATCGCGGCGCGGACCGGTGCGGCCCCGCTGATGGTTCCCACAACGGCGGTCCAGACGGTCGAGAACGGACCGGTCGTGTTCGTCCGGACGCCAAAGGGCTTTCGCGTCGCTCCGGTGACGCTGGGCGGGCGCAACGGTCTCATGGTCTCGATTGCGAGGGGCCTGTCCGGCGACGAGCAGATTGCAACGACGAATACCTTCACGCTCAAGGCCGAGCTCGGCAAGGGCGAAGCGAGCCACGAGGACTGATATGATCGCCCGTATCGTAAGCTGGGCGGTCGACAAGCGCTGGCTTGTACTATTGCTCGCCGCTATCGGCGCCCTTGTCGGCGCCGCCGCCCTGTATCGTCTGCCGATCGACGCGGTACCGGATATCACCAACAATCAGGTCCAGATCAATGTTCGCGCGCCTGCGCTGTCGACCGAGTTGGTCGAGAAGCAGGTCGCGTTCCCGATCGAGACTGCGCTCGCCGGCGTACCGGGCCTCGAATATACCCGCTCGCTGAGCCGCAACGGCTTCGCCCAGGTGACTGCCGTGTTCACCGACACGACCGACATCTATTTCGCGCGCGCCCAAGTCAACGAGCGGCTCGGCGCCGCGCGCGAGAGCCTGCCAGAAGGCGTCAATCCCGAGCTCGGGCCGATCGCCACAGGTCTGGGCGAAGTCTATATGTGGACCGTTCGGCTCGACCACAGGCCCGAAGACAGGCATCTGCCCGGCGAACCTGGCATGCAGCCCGATGGCAGCTACATCACGCCCGAAGGTGAGCGGCTGACGAGCGAAACTGACAAGGCGACCTATTTGCGCACCGCGCAGGACTGGATCGTCGCGCCCCTTCTCAAGACGGTGCCCGGCGTCGCCGGCATCGATTCGATCGGTGGCTATGCCAAGCAATATCTCGTCATCCCCGATGTGGCGAAGCTCGCCACGCTCGGCTTGACCCTTGCCGATCTCGCCACCGCGGTGGAGCGCAACAACACGAGCAGCGGCGGCGGCTCGGTCGACCGCAATGGCGAGGGACTAGCAGTTCGCGCCGACGCGTTGGTTCGGAACGCAGGCGAACTCGCGCGCATCGTCGTGGCAACCCGACAGGGCGTGCCGATCACGCTGGAACAGGTGGCCACCGTGCGGGTCGGCCAGGCGGTGCGCATGGGATCGGCGTCGGAAAACGGAACCGAGGTCGTCGTGGGAACCGCCGTCATGCGAATTGGAGAGAATAGCCGCACGGTCGCAACGGCCGTCGCCGGCCGGTTGCAGTCGATCAACGCGTCGCTCCCGCCGGACATCGTCGTGCAGCCGTTGCTCGATCGCACCGCGCTGGTGAACTCCACCATCCAGACCGTGGCGCGTAATCTTGGCGAGGGCGCTCTGCTGGTGATCGTCGTGCTGTTCGCGTTACTCGGGAATTTCCGCGCGGCGCTGATAGCGGCGCTCGTTATCCCGATCACCATGATGCTGACCGGCTTCGGCATGCTTCGTGTCGGCGTCTCCGCAAATCTCATGAGCCTCGGCGCGCTCGACTTTGGTCTTATCGTCGATGGCGCGGTGATCATCGTCGAGAATGCGCTTCGCCGCCTTGGCGAACGTCAACATGCATTGGGCCGGCCGCTCGCCCAGCCGGAGCGGCTGGAGGCTGTCTCCGCGGCGGCCCGGGAGATGATCCGGCCCTCGGTTTACGGGCAGGCCATCATCATTCTCGTCTATGTTCCGCTGCTCACCTTGAGCGGGGTCGAAGGCAAGACCTTCGTGCCGATGGCGGTTACCGTGATCATCGCGCTGGCCTGCGCCTTCGTCCTGTCGCTCACCTTCGTGCCGGCCGCGATCGCCATATGGCTTTCGAAGCGGGTCGAGGAAAAGGAGGGACGGATCGTCGGCTGGCTGCGCCGTCGCTATGAGCCCGGTCTCGAGCGCGCCATGCGGCGGCCGAGGCTGACGATCGGCGCGGCAATCGGCAGCCTCGGTGTCGCCGTGTTCGCCTTCCTCATGCTCGGCAGCGTGTTTCTGCCCCAGCTGGACGAAGGCGACGTGCTGATCCAGGCACTGCGCATCCCCGCGACCTCTGTCCAGCAGAGCCAGGCGATGCAAGTGCCGATCGAATGGCTGGTGGCGAAACAGCCCGAAGTGAAATTCGTCTTTTCCAAGACCGGCACGGCGGAGCTGGCTTCAGACCCGATGCCGCCGAACGCTACCGACATATTCGTCATCCTGAAACCGCGGGCGCAGTGGCCTGACCCGAAGCTCACCAAAGAAGCTCTGGTGGCGCGGTTCGAGACACAGCTCGCCACACTACCCGGCAACGCCTGGGAGATAACCCAGCCAATCCAGATGCGCTTCAACGAGCTCATCGCCGGGGTTCGGGGAGATATCGCGGTCAAGGTGTTCGGCGACGACTACACCAGCATGAATGCGACGGCCGATCGCATCGCGGGCATCCTGCGGCGAACGCGGGGCGCGGTCGACGTCAACTTGGAGCAGACGAGCGGCCTTCCCATGCTCGACATCCGAGTGAACCGGGACGCTATGGCGCGGCTGGGGGTCACCGCGCAGGACGTGCAGGACACGGTGGCGGCGACTCTAGGAGGCCGCGAGGCGGGCACCATCTACGAGGGCGACAGACGCTTTCCCGTCGTCCTCAGACTCTCGGATTCCCAGCGCGCCGATTTCGAAGCGCTTCGGCAGATCCAGATACCCCTGTCCGGCGGGGCATTCGTGCCGCTTTCCAGCGTGGCCGATCTGAACGTGGTCGAAGGGCCCAACCAGATCAGCCGAGAGAATGGCAAGCGCCGGGTGGTGGTACAGGCCAATGTGCGCAGTCGCGACATCGGTAGCGTCGTCGCCGATGCGCAGGCGGCCATCGCCCGCGATATTCGACTACCGGCGGGCAGCTATCTGGAATGGGGAGGGCAATTCGAGAATTTGGCCTCGGCAAGCAGCCGACTGGCGTTGGTCGTCCCTGCCTGTTTCGTGTTGATCCTGCTGTTGCTGTACGGTGCCCTAGGCTCGGCGCGCGATGCGGCGATCGTCTTCACCGGGGTACCGCTCGCGCTGGTGGGCGGGGTGCTGGCCCTCGCCGCGCGAAGCATGGACTTCTCCATCTCGGCCGCGGTGGGGTTCATTGCGCTCTCGGGAATAGCGGTGCTCAACGGCCTGGTCATGGTTTCCTCCATACAGGATCTGATCCGATCCGGCATGGATCGCGCGGAAGCGGCGCGCGCCGGCGCGATGCAGCGGCTCCGTCCGGTCGTGATGACGGCGCTGGTCGCGAGCCTCGGCTTCCTGCCGATGGCCTTCGGCCATGGTGCGGGTGCCGAAGTGCAGAGGCCCGTCGCCACGGTCGTGATCGGCGGTCTATTTTCCGCGACGCTACTCACCTTGTTTGTGCTGCCGACGCTCTACGCGCGCTTCGGGCGGCCACCCTTAAAACGGGGAAACGTTCAATGAGGCCCCCAGCACGCCCCTGGTCCGAATTGGACGACACGGAGCTGCAGCGTCGGCTCACCGCACGCCAGCAACCGGCCGAGATCTCGCGTGCGCTCGGCCGAACGGTCGATGCGATCCGCGGACGGGCGCAGGTTCTGCAGCTGAGCCTCCCGTCGAGGACGCGCCCCTGGAAAGAATCACCGAACCGCGGTCCGAAACGTTGAGGCCACTGCAGGGAGCGAAGAGTGGGCCATGAACCTCGTGGCCAAGGTCGCAATCATTCCGCAGGCGGGCACGCCCGGACGCTCGGACTGATCCTAGAAGCGCTGAGGCTGACTCATCCATCCTGTCAGGTTGGCCACATATTCGAACGGGTTGCTAGCGGAGGGAAGGTACGGCAGCGCCTCGACTTCGTCCTGTAGGGTTGGCGTCGTGATATGATCACCTCCACCGCCTTGCGCATTTATCGGCCTGCGCGGCGGCGAGGGCGACCGCCCGCGACCGGTTGAACGCTTGTGCGTACGTACACGCCGTTTGACGGCTTCGCGCCTGCTGTGTGCGGCTTGCGCAACCCTGAGCCGCTGTGGATCGGGTGTCGTGCCCCCGGTCGCCACGGGTCCGACCGCGCCCAGCCCGTTGTGATCGTTTGGGATCATCCCGGTGATGTAAGGCGAATTCAGAACAGTTTGCCCGTGAGGACTGACCTGGAGATGACGCAAAGCGAGTTCATTCACGACGTCGTCTGCATTAATCACATTGTTGTCGACGATTTGGTCGACGGCTTCTCGCATTTGGTCATGTGCGCCGGCTTGCCCCTTGGTGTGGGTATAGCCCCGGCTTCCCGGCTTGGGAGCAAAGCCCGTATGGGCGCCAACATCGCCTCCACCGATATCGAATAGTTGTTGCCCGGTCGAAGTGCGGAACCCGCTCTGCGCGCCGATAAGGGCTTCGTTACCTGACTTGCTGACCTGTCCGCCCAAATTGGTCGGCACCACTTCGTGCAATCCCGATCCGCGGGACAGCCCTGAGCTTTTCACCGCATCGACGCGAATGTCTCTTGCAAGCGGGGCCTTGCCGGACAGCTGCTTATCGGCGCCGCGCTCTCCCATATAATCCTCTCCCGAGCGCAGGAACGGTCGCACCGTCGGGTCGGTGGCTTGGGTGTAGGGTGTGTCGTCATAGGTTTGGCCATCGAACAGGCCGCTGTGCGATGGCGGCACCGCGGTCGAGGAACTGGCGCCTACGGTCTCCCACCGTGCCGGGCTGGTCTGCGCATTCCAGCGCCACAGCTGGCACTGCACGAGCGGAGAGCTGGAAAGGGTCGGGGCGCGAAGCGGATATGACCTGCCGGGTAATGTGCCCAATGCCCTTGCACCCATTACATCGGCCTCGCGCTCGAGGTGTTGATCATTGTTGGCGGCAACACCCCCTTTCAACTGAAGCGTGGGACGGACGCGCCCCTGCTTCTGTTGGACCACGTGCCAGGCTTCATGGGGAAGGTGATGGTCCTGTCCGGGCGCTACATGGATTTCGCTGCCCTGCGCGTACGCGTGCGCCTGCAACAGTGCTGGACGCGGCGAATTGCGATGAACGCGGACATCGTTCATCGACATTCCCGAAAGCGCTTCGACGCCTGCCTTCAGGTCGTCAGGCAAGCCGGTGTAGTTGGGTTCAGCGGATGCGTTATCAGGGGCGGGCTGGGCTACATCCCCTTTCTTGTTGAGCGATGGGCCAAGCGCCTTGAGGGCGACGACCTGGGATCGCCCGTTGAGTGCCGCCGCGATCCGATCGGGACCGGGAGGCATGCGCCGCTCGTTTTGGACTAGGTGCAACGAGGATGCGGTGTGCGATGGGCGCCGGGTTGCTTCATGGTCTGCCATGGGATTTCGTCCGATCCAGGGTGCAACAGCATCTGTCAGCGCCGATTGTCGGTCAATGCGCAGACACCACAATGGAGACATCAAGTGCAGCGAGGCTGCCATCACCTGGTCGCGACGATGCCAGCTCTCGCCAGAAAAGCCGCCGCAACGTTCGATGCAATGCGGCTTTGCCCAGCAGCGGCCGCGTTGCGGTCGATGAGACAGAAAATCGGCCGTGCCCGTACGACGGTGAAATCCGCGGTGGATGACTTCGTACGGACCGCCCGCCCGGCACCGCGCGGCCGATCACTATATCGGCCTCGATCGACCCGGGCCTGATTGTGTCGGTGGAACCCGCCGACCTTCACGAGATTGTCGGCAATCTATTGGACAATGCGGTGCGCTACGCAGTCGCATTTGCGCTACGCAACTTATACGTCCAGATTTGCCACGCTCAGCGCATTCTCCTGGATGAAGTCGCGGCGCGGTTCGACCACGTCGCCCATCAGCTGGGTGAAGATGGCATCGGCGACGTCGGCCTGGTCGACCTGTACCGCCAGCATCGAGCGGTTCTGCGGATCGAGCGTGGTCTCCCAGAGCTGCTCGGCATTCATCTCGCCGAGGCCTTTGTAGCGCTGGATCGACAGGCCCTTGCGTCCCGCGGCGAGGATCGCGTCGAGCAGCTGGCTCGGCCGCGAGACCAAGGCCTGGCCCTTGCCGACGGTCACCGGCTCCTCAGCCTCGCCTTCGCCTTCCCCCTCGAGCGCGGCGGCAGCCTCGATCTCGGTGGCGGGAATCGCCTTGGATGCGGCGAGCTTCGAGGGCTGGAGATAGCTCGGCGCCTGCTCGCTCGCCAGCGCGTGGAGCTTGCGCGCCTCGGCCGAGGCCAAGAACGCCGCCTCGACGATGTGGTGGTCGGTCACGCCGCGCCACAGCCGTTCGAAATGATAGCCGCCATCCTCGGTCACGCGCGCCGACCAGCGCGCCTCGGCGTCGGCGGCGTCCAGCCGGGTCACCACCGACTTGAGGCTCTCGGCGCGCTGCTCGCGCGTCGCGGCGGGATCGAGCCCGTTGCCGAGCGCCAGCACTTCGATGATCGTCGGATCGTAGCGCCGCGGCACATAGCGCATCAGCGTGCGCATGCGGCGGGCATGCTCGACCAGTTCGCGCAAATCCTCGCCGCTGCGCGCGCCGCCCGGCCCCTCGAGCACGTTGCCGCCGACCCCGGCATCGACCAGATATTGGTCGAGTGCGCTATCGTCCTTGAGATAGACTTCGCTGCGGCCCTTGCTGGCTTTGTAGAGCGGTGGCTGGGCGATGTAGAGGTGCCCGGCCTCGATAATCTCGGGCATCTGGCGATAGAAGAAGGTCAGCAGCAGCGTGCGGATATGCGCGCCGTCGACGTCGGCGTCGGTCATGATGACGATCTTGTGGTAGCGCAGCTTCTTGATGTCGAAATCGTCGCGGATGCCGGTCCCCAGCGCCGTGATGATCGTGCCGATCTCGCGGCTGGCCAGCATCCGGTCGAAGCGCGCGCGCTCGACGTTGAGGATCTTGCCGCGCAGGGGAAGGATCGCCTGGAAATGGCGGTCGCGGCCCTGCTTGGCCGATCCGCCGGCCGAATCGCCCTCGACGAAGAAGAGCTCCGACTTGGCCGGATCGCGCTCCTGGCAATCGGCGAGCTTGCCGGGCAGGCTGGCGATGTCGAGCACGCCCTTGCGGCGGGTGAGCTCGCGCGCCTTCTTGGCGGCCTCGCGCGCGGCGGCGGCGTCGATCACCTTCTGGATGATCTGCCGGGCATGCGCCGGATTTTCCTCGAGCCATTCTGCCATCTTGTCCGCCATCAGGCTTTCGAGCGGCTGGCGGACTTCGGACGAGACGAGCTTGTCTTTGGTCTGGCTGCTGAACTTGGGATCGGGGAGCTTGACCGAGACGATCGCGGTCAGCCCTTCGCGCATGTCGTCGCCGGTGAGGCTGACCTTCTCCTTCTTTAGCATGCCCGATTTATCGGCGTAGCTATTGATCGTGCGGGTCAGCGCGGCGCGGAACGCGGCGAGGTGGGTGCCGCCGTCACGCTGGGGGATGTTGTTGGTGAAGCAGAGGACGTTTTCGTAATAGCTGTCGTTCCACTCGAGCGCGACGTCGATCGTGACGTCGTCGCGGGTGCCCGAGATCGCCACCGGATCGGGCATCAGCGCGACCTTGTTGCGATCGAGATACTTCACGAACGCAGCGATGCCGCCCTCATAATAGAGCTCGACCTCTTTGACTTCCTCGTGCCGCGCATCGCGCAGAAACAGGCGCACGCCCGAATTGAGGAAGGCGAGCTCGCGATAGCGGTGCTCGAGCTTCTCGAAATCATATTCGGTCTGGTTCTTGAAGGTGCCGCCGTCGCCGGGGACCTTCTCGGTCGAGGCGAGGAAAGTGACGCGGGTGCCCTTCTTGCCCTCGGGGGCGGGACCGACGACCTTGAGCGGCGCAGTGGCGTCGCCATAAGCGAAGCGCATCCAATGCTCCTCGCCGTCGCGCCAGATGTTGAGGTCGAGCCACTCGCTGAGCGCGTTGACCACCGAGACGCCGACGCCGTGGAGGCCGCCCGACACCTTATAGGCATTATCGTCCGAAGTATTCTCGAACTTACCGCCGGCGTGGAGCTGGGTCATGATGACCTCGGCTGCCGAGACGCCTTCCTCGCTATGGATGCCGGTCGGGATGCCGCGGCCATTATCCTCGACCGAGACCGATCCGTCGGCGTTGAGCTGGATGACGATGCGGTCGCAATGCCCGGCGAGTGCCTCGTCGATCGCATTGTCCGAGACCTCGAACACCATGTGGTGGAGGCCCGAGCCGTCGTCGGTGTCGCCGATATACATGCCGGGGCGTTTCCGTACCGCGTCGAGGCCCTTGAGGACCTTGATGCTGTCGGCGCCGTAGGCATTTGCGTTGGGGGTGTTTTCGGGGGTCTGATCGTCGGTATTTGCCATGCCGAGCATATAGGGTCGGCGCTCGGGAAACGGAAGCAAAATGGGGGCGGGGCGGGGCGCCGTCATGCGCGGCGTTCCGCGGCGACGATCAGCGCGCGAAGCCGGGCGGCACGGGGGCTGTCGAACGCTTGCCAGCGGCGCAGCCACAAGGCGGCCTCGGCGAGCGGATCGACGTCGAGCGCGCACAGCATCCGGCGCCCGTCGCGCCGCCGGCGGACGAGCTGCGCCGCCTCGAGCGTGGCGAGGTGCTTGGCGGCGCCGGCCGCGCTCATCGCGAAACCGCGGGTCAGGTCGCCGACCGATTTCTCGCCGGCCATGAGGCGATCGAGCATCGCGCGGCGCGTCGGGTCGGCCAGCGCAGCGAAGGTGGCTTGGATGCGATGGCCAACCACAAGGTTGGCAACGTCCGCGGCGGGCGCGACATCCAACCTTTTGGTTGGTTCCGGAATCGGCGGATTTGCGTGGGTTTCGGGCCTGTTCGGCGATTGCGAAGTTGCGGAAGTTGCGGGCTGTGCGCAGTTGCCGGGTGTGGCTCTGCTGGGAGTGCGGCGGGCGAGGCGGGAGGGTGACGCGCGACTCATATGCGGAGCGAAGCAGGGCAAATCCTACATTGCCAGGAATCTCTTCCGGTCTCCCGCGGAACCTGCTCAAACGGCAGGGTTTGCAAGGGGGAGTCGCAGATGAAGACCGTATTCGCAGCGGGCATCGCACTGGCCGCGCTCGCTGCGCCGGCAGCGGCGCAGACCGTGCGCCCCGACCAGGCCAAGTTCCGCGAGCTCTACAAGGAGCTGGTCGAGACCAACACGACGCTGTCCGCCGGAAGCTGCACGCTCGCCGCCGAGCGGATGGCGGCGCGGCTCAAGGCGGCGGGGTTCCAGGACAGCCAGCTTACCCTGTTCTCGACGCCCGAGCATCCCAAGGAGGGCGGGCTCGTCGCCGTCTATCCGGGGACGTCGAAGACCGCCAAGCCGATCCTGCTGCTCGCCCATATCGACGTGGTCGAGGCCAATCGCGCCGATTGGGAGCGCGACCCGTTCACGCTCATTGAGGAGAACGGCAATTTCTATGCGCGCGGCGCTGCCGACGACAAGTCGATGGCGGCGATCTGGACCGACGCGCTGATCCGCTTCCGCGAGGCCGGCTACAAGCCCAAGCGCACGGTCAAGCTGGCGCTGACCTGCGGCGAGGAGACGACCTATGCATTCAACGGAGCGCAGTGGCTGGCGAACAATCGCCGCGACCTGATCGACGCCGAATATGCCCTCAACGAAGGCGGCGGCGGCAATACCGACGGGCACGGCAAATTGCTCAACCAGGAGCTCCAGGTCGGCGAGAA
Organism: Sphingomonas sp. FW306-1B-B10E; assembly: GCF_058782005.1. Taxonomy (NCBI): domain Bacteria; kingdom Pseudomonadati; phylum Pseudomonadota; class Alphaproteobacteria; order Sphingomonadales; family Sphingomonadaceae; genus Sphingomonas; species Sphingomonas sp. FW306-1B-B10E. The sequence goes on along the minus strand of NZ_JBYSXG010000020.1, from coordinate 1,739 downwards.
GGCCGTGATCAACTTCCGGCTCGAGACGCGCAATGCCGGCGGGCACAGCTCGATCCCGATCGCCGACAATGCGATCTACGAATTGGCCGACGGATTGGCGAAGCTGCGCAGCTACGAATTTCCGCTCGAGATGAGCGACACGACGCGCGCTTTCTTCGCCAAGGCGGGCGCGGCGCGCGGCGATGCGCTCGGCAAGGCGATGGCCGCGCTTGCCGCCAATCCGCAGGACAAGGCGGCCGAGGCGGTGGTCAATCGCGACCGCATCTACCATTCGATGCTGCGCACCACCTGCGTCGCGACTTTGCTCGACGGCGGGCATGCCAACAACGCGCTGCCGCAGCGTGCCGGCGCCAACGTCAATTGCCGGATGTTCCCCGGGCGCACCGTCGAGGAGACGCAGGCGGCGCTGGCCGCGGCGATCGGCGATGCGAAGCTGACGATCACCCCGGTGCCGCCGATCCGCCCGATCGCCAAGGCGCCGCCGCTCGATCCGAAGATCCTCGGGCCGATCGAGACGCTCGCCGCGAAATATTTCCCGGGCGTGCCGGTGATCCCGTCGATGTCGACCGGGGCGACCGACGGCATATTTTTGGAAGCCGTGGGGATTCCGGTTTACGGCGTGCCGGGGCCGTGGGGCGATCCCGACGGCAACGGCGCGCATGGGCTCAACGAGCGGATCGAAGTCAAGTCGCTCTATGTCGGGCGGGACTATCTGTTCGATCTGGTGAAGGCGTATGCCGACCGGCAATAACGGCCTTCGAGAGCTTCTTGCTGTTCCCCGGCGAAGGCCGGGGCCCAGTCTCGGTGCATTTGGTGAGGCGCGCGAACTTCTCGAAAGACGTGGCAGCTGGACCCCGGCCTTCGCCGGGGAACAGTTTATTCGGCTAACACCGATCCTTCGACCACCCGGTAGCGCGTCGCGTCGCCGGGGACCGCTTCGAACAGCGCCGGCTCGGTGCCAGTCATCCACACCTGGCCCTTGCCGGCGAGGCGCTCGAACAGCGCCGCGCGACGGCCGGGATCGAGATGCGCGGCGACTTCGTCGAGCAGCAGGATCGGCGCGCGGCCGACGCGGTCGGCGACGAGTTCGGCATGGGCGAGGACAAGGCCGAGCAGCAGCGCCTTCTGCTCGCCGGTCGAGCAGAGATGCGCAGGCTGCTGCTTGCCGAGATGGGTGACGAGCAGGTCGGCGCGGTGCGGCCCCGCCAGGGTGCGTCCGGCGGCGGCGTCGCGGCGGCGGCCGTCGCGCAGCTCGCGGGCGAGCGTCGCGGCGTCGCCCTGCCAGCCTTCGATCGCCAGGCCGGCGCGCGCGAACAGGCTCTCGGGCTGCGCCGCCAGCCGCGCGGCAAGCGCGGCGACGGCATCGCGCCGTGCGGCGTCGATCGCGGCGCCGTGCTCGGCCATGCGGGCCTCCAGCGCCGACAGCCATTCGGGGTCGGCGGGCGCCTCGTCGGCGAGCAGGCGGTTGCGCTGGCGCATCGCCGCCTCGTAGCGCGTCGCATGCTGGGCATGGCCGGGCGCGAGGGCGAGGGTGAGCCGGTCGAGGAAGCGGCGGCGCTCGCCGGGGCCTTCGGCGAACAAGCGGTCCATCGCCGGGGTGAGCCACAGCACCGTCACCCATTCGGCGAGCGTCGCGGCGGCGGCGGCGGCGCCGTTGATCCGCACCAGCCGGCGCTCGGGCGCGTCGGGCTGGGTGCCGGTGCCCACTTCAATCTCCCCTCCCGCTTGCGGGAGGGGTC